>JBLHWD010000027.1:0-8508 GCA_047628995.1 Saprospiraceae bacterium
TATTCGAGATTGCTTCTTTGATTTCATCACGACGTTCAGCAATCGGCAGATCTTCTGGGTACTCGATAGTAGGAATACTCGAATAACGCAAGCTCCTTTGATTACAGGAATACTTTAGCTGTTTGATAAATTGCTTTAATTCATCACTTGCAGGAGAAATATCTGCAGCATGACGGATAATTTTTTCGAGCTTCTGACTTAGTCGATGGCGATCAATACTTAGACTTGTAGTGATTTTTTCTCGCCACACAGCTATTTCAGTTTGAGTCAATTTTTTACTCATAATTCAACTATCTCGCAGCTCTTTCTCTGCTAGCTCTAAATTAGAAAAAAATATAAACAAATGTACCCTTTGACCTTCAGAGGCGACTAATTGACCCATATATCTTTACTGCCTTTATCTTTTGCGCTGTTATCAATTAACCCTGATTAAAAAGCAGAATTAATTTACCCATTTAACGATGAAGTCCTCCATGTCCTCCTCATGCACTCTATGCTCTGAAATTATTTTCCCCCTTACAGACATGCCGGATGAATGAATAGCCTCAGAGCTTCCGGAAACTAAATGATGCCAACTAGGTAAAGACTTGCCCTCGGACAACAAACGATAAGCGCACGTGCTGGGTAGCCAGTCTTGTCCTGAGATATTTTGCGGGGTGAGCTTAAAACAACGCGAAACCCTTGCAAGCCTGTTTTCATAGTCACTACACTGACAGCTAGTATCATCCAAAAGATAGCAAGCGACATTTGTATTAAAAACCTCTCTGGTCTCGATATTCTCTAATTTATTCAGACAACATTTGCCGCAACCGTCACAAATTGATTCCCATTCTATGGGCGACATCTGATCCAAGGATTTTTGTATCCAAAACGGCTGATTCACTTTACTTTCCTCGGCAACTTTAAGGGAAAAATAACTAAAAACTTAAACTTATAATTTGCTATTTTTGTCTCGAAGCCACTGCATATCATGCGTAGATTGCGGCGGCATTTGTAAGTAGAACCCATTCTTCTTAATCTCATCCAGGACACGACCCGCATCAACACGAGCAAGTTGTTTTTCTCGTGTAATTAGCAGTGTCATTGCAAGCTCCGGCTTTCCAAATTTCCTTAAAAGCTCCTCTGGAATAGAGTTCAAATCATTCTTTTTGTCCACATACAAATACATGCCCTCTTCTCTTGGGCTTCTGTATATACTGCAAATATTATTCATAAAGTGACTCGTTAAATATCTATAATTTGACAGCAAAGAACAATCAGGTCGTTTTACTGCAGGCGTCCAATAGCATCCTTCCTATAGCCTCATACCGCCAACCATGGGCAATACTTTCTGGCAAATTAATCTCTTCTTTTTTTATGATACTCCAAACTAAAAATTCAATATCTCGCTTTCTTGCTAGCACCTCTGGAGCAAGATCCAGCACTTCGGCTTGTGCATTAACAATTCCCTTCAGCTTCTTCGCTGTAGCACCTGCGAACCGAGGCAAAGGCTCCATCAACATTTCAGGGTGCTCGGATTCTGGTCTGGCTAACCCGTCTCTTAACAAACCCAATAGATCGTCAGCGTAACGTCGAATCAGGCCAGGATGCATACCTTTTATATCTGATAAATCATTTTTTGTTTTAGGTTTTTTTAAAATGATCTCCAGAAGACTTTTGTCATCAACAATACGGCCACGAGGTCTATTTCTTTTTCTCGCTTCTATCTCACGCCATTCGCAGATCAATTGAAGCGCCGAAAGATCTGAGGGGGGTAACTTCGAAGCTCCCTTAATTTTCTTAAAATATAAACCTAAATTTTCTTCACCAGAGGCGCCTTTCACCAACAAAGACATTTCCTCATCAATCCATTTTTTACGGCCTAACTGCACAAGAATCTCGCACAATTTGTTATAAACTGGTAGTAAATGAATAACGTCTAAAGCAGCATATCGAAGTTGTGAATCCGTTAAGGGTCGACGCAACCAATCAGATCTTGTCTCACCTTTCTCCACATGAATACCTAAGATACTGTCAACTAGTGAAGCGTAACCCCTAGAGAACCCATACCCAGAAAATGCAGCAGCACTTTGCGTATCGAACAGCGGCTGGGGAATGCAGCCCAAAACATGCTTTAAAACCTCAAGGTCTTCGGAGCACGAATGGAAGACCTTTATGACACTCACGTTGATCAATAACTCAGTTAGAGGAGAAAGGTCTGAAATAGCAAGGGGATCAATTAACCAGCAATCATCACCATTGAAAATTTGAACCAAGCCTAGTATCGGAAAAAAAGTATCCGTCCGAATAAACTCAGTATCTATTGCGATCGCACTATACTCAGCTGCCTTACTAACACACACTCTCAGCTGTTCGGAGGTGCTGACAAAGACAGGAGCTGGTAGATTCGCATCGTTAGAATTCGGAAGGGTCGCCATTAGATTTTCTTTCGACTGTTAAATGCGTGAGACAAAGTGCCGCCATCCACATATTCAAGCTCCCCACCCATGGGAACACCATGAGCAATACGACTAACCAGCACTCCTAATATTTTTGCTCTTTCACTGATATAATGAGCTGTTGCCTCACCCTCTACAGTTAAATTTGTTGCTAGTATCAATTCGGTAACACCTTCCTCAGACAGCCTCATCATTAACTGGTCTACTCCAATCTCGTCGGGCCCTATACCATCAATAGGCGACAAATGACCCAATAAAACAAAATAATGACCTTTATAAGTGCCGCTATGCTCAAGAGCTAAAAGGTCTGCTGGAGTTTCGACAACACAAAGCTGGGAAGATTCACGACGAGGATTGCTGCAAATAAGACAAATATCAGTTTCTGTAAGAGTGCGACATAATTGGCAGCGACCGACCTCATCAGCAGCGGATACGAGGGAGGCAGCTAGACGATATGCGCTGTCGCGATTTCTCTCGAGTAAATGCAATGCCATTCGCTGCGCGGATTTAGGTCCAATCCCAGGCAAGCAACGGAGACTTATTATAAGCTCATCAATTATTGGACCAAACACCCGCAAACCTCTTTTTTATCTAGTTGATAAACTTGTGAGTTTTGTTGTAACTATAGGTCATAGCATAAAAGCTCTATATTCCTAAAATGGCATCTTAAATCCAGGTGGCATTTGCATGCCACCTGTGAGGCCTGAAATATTATTTTTTTGCACTTCTTCTACCTTTTTGACTGCATCGTTAACTGCAGCAACAATTAGATCTTCTAGCAACTCTTTGTCTTCCCGGAGGAGGCTAGGATCAATTTTAATATTCCGTGCTTCATACTTACCATTCATCTCGACACAGATCATGCCAGCACCGGATTCGCCAGTCACAGTAGCCTTAACCGCGCTGTCTTGCATCTCTTGCATTTTTTCCTGCAAGCCCTGAGCTTTCTTCATTAAATCGTTAATATCCATACATTTATCACATTTTTATATTAATTTACTTTAATTGTATTTTTAAGTAATACGCCATCAAGAACATTTGTAATATCGTGTACATTACGATCAGACTGAAGACTTTGTGTAGCATCGTCTATTTTCTTCTTTTGCAATTTTATGCGGAGTAATTGGGGTGTTTCAGATGCAACTATACCAATGTTAATTGTAACATTAACGGCTGTATCGAAATACGCTGAAAGCTCCAAGGCAATTCGCCCTTTATACTTTGGATCATAAAGTGCACTTTCCGTCTCATCCAACACAAAAGACAAGTCTGGACCTTCAGAGTCAACTAAGGCTAAGTTAGCAGCAATATTTTGCAGCACGCCACCTAAAGTCAGCGCATCATAAACCTCAATCCAACTCTCTTTAGAGAAATTATCCAAAGAAACTTTCTTGATTGAGGTGGCGCGAATCTCTGGTTCTGCACATATAGGCTCAGGTGGGACTAAATCCTCTGCAAGCTGAGTCGAAGAATCAGAGCAACCAGCCTCAGATATATCTAAATCGACGTTTCCCGTCAAAGGAACTTCGTCAGAATAAATCAATTCCGACTCACAAACATCAGAGCCAAGTTTGACCTGCTCACCTTTTTTTTCCTGATCATCCATTCTCTTGGGATTCAAAGCTATGTCTAGATTAGCATCGTGGCTGTCTGTAGATTTCTCCATTTTGTTTGTTTTCGGTCTAACAGGTGGCTCTATACCGGTCTCCTGCGGCGGAGAGAATGCCAGCATTCGCAACATAACCATCTCGAAACCCACTCTAGGCTCTGGAGCTAAAGGTAAATCTCGGCGCCCCAATAGAGCTATTTGGTAAAATAACTGCACATCTTCTGAACTTACAGCTTCGGAAACCTCTAAAACAAAGCTCTTATCGCCTTGATTGTTGTCAATTCCGGCAGGGGCTACTTGCGCTATAGCAACGCGGTGAAATAAAGATAACAAAGCCCCTAAGGTAGCACTGTAATCTGGTGCCAGCTCTGACATTTTTTGAATGGCTGCAATTACCTCTACACTGTCCCTGTTGATCAAGGCTCTGGTTATTTCCTCTATAGCCATAAGATTAACTGAACCTAGCATATCGGATACATCAGCATCTGTTAATTTACCACCGCAATACGAAACGGCTTGATCAGTGAGGCTTAATGCATCTCGCATGCTTCCATCAGCAGCTCTTGCAAGCAACCAAAGCCCAGGCTCTTCGTAATTAATTTTTTCTTCACCTAAAATATATTTCAAGTGCCCTACAATCACTTCAGGGCTAATATTTTTGAGATTAAATTGTAGGCAGCGTGACAGGATGGTAACGGGTAATTTTTGCGGGTCTGTTGTAGCAAATAAAAACTTTACATGGGCTGGAGGCTCCTCAAGAGTCTTCAATAAGGCGTTAAAACTATGCGTAGATAGCATATGAACCTCATCTATCAAATAGACCTTAAATCGACCAACAGAGGGTGCATATTGAACATTTTCTAGCAGCTCTCTGGTGTCATCAACTTTAGTTTTTGATGCTGCATCGACCTCTATCAAATCTAAAAATCGCCCTTCAGATATAGAAATACAGGCACTGCAAGTTTCACAAGGTGTCGAACTTACACCCATCTCGCAATTGAGGCATTTTGCAAGGATTCTAGCAATTGTTGTCTTTCCGACACCACGGGTTCCCGTAAAGAGGTACGCGTGATGCAATCGATCCTGCTCTAACGCATTAATAAGCGTTCGCAGAACATGCTCTTGTCCAGCCATTTCACTAAAAATACGCGGACGCCACTTCCTAGCGAGAACCTGATAAGTCATATGTGTAAAGCCAAATTATGCATCAAAAAAATACTCATTTTATAAAGTCATTATAAGGCCTACATGACATCACTGAAAGATGGCGGCCTAATAATTAAGCAATCATTTAAGGCTGTTAGGTAAAAACATCAAATATTGACAGCATTAATATGATCATCTTTCTTCATCTTTAAATCTCTAAAATTGAATAGGTCAGTATCTGCCAGTTGTGATGGCGCTATACTTTTTGTAGCTGAAAAAATACTTTCTAATCTACCTGGGTTTTTTTTCTCCCAGTCCTGAAGCATTTCTTTAATGATTTTTCGCTGCAAGTTATCCTGCGAGCCACATAAATTACAGGGGATAATAGGAAACCTCATCTTTTCAGCATAACTTTGAAGATCGTCTTCTTTACAATAAGCCAGCGGCCTGATTACAATATTTTTCTTATCGTCACTTAAAAGCTTAGGTGGCATCGCCTTCAATTTTCCACCATAAAACATATTCAAAAAAAGCGTTTCGATAATATCGTCCCGATGATGGCCTAGAGCAATTTTAGTTGCTCCAATTTTTTGGGCAAAACCATACAGAGAACCCCTTCTTAGGCGAGAGCAAAGACTGCAATATGTTTTTCCTTCAGGAACTAGGTCAACAACAACACTGTAGGTATCCTTTTCGAGAATATGAAAAGAAACACCGAGCTCAGCGAGGTAAGTAGGCAATACTTCTTCTGGAAATCCTGGCTGCTTTTGATCTAAATTTACAGCAACAATTTCAAAACTTATAGGTGCAGTTTTTTGAAGATGCAACAAGAGATCTAGCATGCAATAAGAATCTTTGCCCCCGGAAAGGCAAACCATGATCTTGTCTCCATCCTCAATCATATTGTAATCCGAGATGGCATTACCAATATTACGTCGCAAGCGTTTATGCAGCTTATTGTGCTCCAAGCGCTCCTTGCGACTTGATGAGTTCTGGTCTGAGACTGCGGTCATATTCATAAATTTATTGCTCGCCAGCAGAGTATCGACACTCAAGAGCAAGATAGAGGTCATCTTTAAAAGTTTTACTGCCTTTATCTAATTCTCCAATCAGCTCAACTAGATGTTCATTGTCTTCCTTTCCAGACCAGACTTTTCGATAACTGCCATCTTTATAGCCATTATCTTGACGAAAAAAATTCAGAATATTTTTACCAATATAACTAGCATACAGTTCATCAAAAGTTAGGCTAACGCCATCCATTAGCACTCCAAAGCCAGAAATATCAAAGCTTTTATTTTGCAGTGTACTGAGAGTAAACTTCTCAAGATCAGCACGAAAATCACCAGATGATTTTGCTTTACCTAGCTGTCTAACTATACCTAAAGTGATATCTTCCCTGCTTTTGGATTCGAGCAACAATATACTTAAACCAAAATGCCAAATATCAACAAGCTCTAATTTTACCTGCTCAGCATCCGGGGTTTGCTTTTTCCACCACTTCCACCCGTAATGGTCCATTAGTTCTGCACATTCAACCCAAATTGCCCGGTACCACGAAAAATCTTGGTTAGCCCAATCATCGTTGACCTTATTATTCATAGCATCCTGCAGATCAAGCATCACTAAAATCTTTTGTTTCATGTTGTCACCTCAATTTGAAACTTATTTTTAAAGGCTGTTTTTATCTTGTTATTAATACAAAAAGTTTCACACCAAAAACACACACTAAGACCTAACAAACCTATTATTTTGTTTTTCATCGCCTATTGTCGTTGATGGCCCGTGGCCAGCAACGACAATAGCGTCATCATTTAATGTATAGATGCGTTCACGTATAGAAGTTGCTATCTGATCAAAATTACCACCTGGGAAATCTGTACGGCCAACTGCACCCTTAAATAAAGTATCACCAGCAATGAGCATATTACTTTGCTCAAACCAAAAACTAGTTGAACCAGGAGTGTGTCCAGGGGTATGTATAGCTACACCTCCGCAACATCCAAGATCATGGTCATCATTAAGATAAAAGTCAGGATCTGGTAACTTGGTATCACTAGGGAACCCAAACATAGAACATTGCTGCTCCAAGTTTTTCCATAAAGAAAAATCATCCTCATGAAGGTAGATTGGGGCTCCTGTAGCAGTCTTTATCTCTCCCGCAGCGAGTATATGATCAAAATGCGCATGCGTATGAATAATAGCTACCACTTTTAAGCTCAATTCAGCCAATAACTCAAGGATAACTTGTGCATCTCCTCCAGGGTCTATAACCAAGGCAAGTCCGCTAACCGGATCACCGATAATTGTGCAGTTGCACTGCAAGACACCGACAGGAAAGGTTTTGATGATATACTTCTGACTATTTTTGATAGTTTGTGACATATAAAGCCGATCAGAAGATGAAAAGATTATTTAAAAAAAGTGCGATCATACTAGCACATGATTAAAGATGATTAACCCCCAAATGATTCGCTGTTATTGACTCACTAATGCCTGCACTATCTTAAATCAACGACATTTAATCATCGTATGAGTTGACAGCTTTTAGTTTTAAATTGTAAATTAAATTTAGTTTTATTATTTTTTAAAAAAAACCTCAATGCTAGGGCTTATAAAATCAACATTATCAAGATGAGGGTGTCTATTAATGCCTTTAACTGGATACAACATCGTCGTAATCAAATTTTTTTAATTAATGTTCTTGCGCTAAAATATTATGGAGACCCAACAAATGAAGATTTTTTTTCGCATCATGATACTCGCTTCATCGATTTTGTTAGCACACCAGATTTCAGCTGATGCAGAAACTAATCTATCCATCGACTGGAGTTCTGCTGAAAGCATTGGCAAACATATAGAAGTTCGGCAGGACCCAGAGAGCGGGGAGATAAGTTATGGTCCTAATTTCTCTAAGTCAAACCAACTTTTATCCAAAAATTTTTCAGACATCTATCTTTTGCGTGTTGTTGATCTGAGTGGCGAAGATCACTATGCACTTTATATCAGCGCTCAATATGAAGATAAGGATTGGCGATCATACGAAACTGTCGTCAATGCACAAGGCAAGGTAAGCCTTCCACTTACGGTCCTGTCAAAAACTGGCGGAAACTGCTCTGGCGTTGTATGCCAGCACGAAGAAAAGCTGGCCATGCCTTTAAGTTTTCTCTATTTTTTTGATGGTTCAGTTTCTGGGCTTGATATCACTATATCCGGCAGCAGAAATGATCGCATTCAAATACCAGCTACCTATTTTAAAGCTATGCTAAATACTATTCCTGAAGAATAAACCCGCACAACAGGGAGCTCTTACAA
>JBLHWD010000028.1:0-7979 GCA_047628995.1 Saprospiraceae bacterium
GACCTACGTTAGCAGACTTTGTGATGACTACAGAGTACTCTGCAGATATTGTGATGCCTGTAGCTTTTCCTCCTGAAAATATCATTAATTCATTAGGCGAACATCTAAGCAAGCTGGAAAAAACTCAACTGCGTATTGCAGAAACTGAAAAATATGCACATGTGACCTTTTTCTTTAGCGGAGGACAAGAGAGCCTTTTTGATGGCGAAACACGAGTATTGGTCCCATCCCCAAAAGTTGCTACTTACGACCTCCAGCCTGAAATGAGCGCTTATGAGCTGACAGATAAGCTTCTAGGGGCTGTTAGCAGCCAGGCTTATGACATTATTATTTGTAACTATGCAAATTGCGACCAAGTTGGCCACAGCGGTATTTTTGATGCAGCAGTCACGGCGGTTGAAACGGTTGATACATGCATTAAAAAAATTATACCTGCAATCAACGCAGTCGGGGGGCAGTGCTTAATTACTGCCGACCACGGAAATGTGGAGCTAATGTTTGATGAGGGCACCAATCAAGTTCATACTCAACATACGACCCTACCTGTCCCTCTCATCTATATAGGGGATAGAAAAATTTCCCTACAGAAGACCGGTATCTTATCAGATATAGCACCTACCATCTTAGCTCTTATGGATTTACCTAAGCCAATAGAAATGACTGGTAAATCTTTAGTGAAAGCCCATTAATCTATCTTGATCAACGGTGATGCAAGCAATGCAATTGTTAAAGCCAGCAGTATTGGTAATGCTAGTTTTAGTCTCACCCTTACTACTCGCAGGGCCGGATAATCTCGAAAAAATCAGCAAGCTTAAGTATGATATTCGCAGTCTAAAAAAAGCGCTAATAGGGACCGGTAAAAGCCAGAAATTCTTTAGCAATGAACTGAAAAAAAGCGAGCTCGCTTTAGCAGACCTAAATCTAAACCTCCATAATATAAGAGATAAATTACAAACTTTTAACTCAGAACTTAGAGATCTCCACGCGCAAAAATCTAACTTAAGCGCGCGCTTACAGAACCAAAAGAAATTAGTAAAAAACCATATTATTTCCATGCATCGTCAAGGCAGCCAAGAATCTGTAAGGCTTCTATTAAGTCAGAGAGATCAGCAGACAGCTAATCGAACTCTTCATTATTATCGTTATTTTCTTCGTGCTAGAGGCCGCGAGATAAGCACCTACAAAAAAATAATTACAGAACTGAAAATTGTTCGCGAATCAATTATATCTCGAAAACAAGATCTCACAGCAAGTCATTCTAAGCTCAAAAAAATAAAGGATCGCCTCTTAGCTACACAACAAAAGAGGGAGGTGGCTATAAAAAGTATTAGCAAGAAAATCAACTCCTCTAAAATAAAATTAAACACACTGGCTGCCCAGCAAAAAAGGCTGGAGTCTATCTTGCTGAATAACAAACTAACAATTCAAACGCTATCTCCCTATACCGCCGAAAAAACTTTTATAGCCAGTAAAGGAAAGCTGCCCTGGCCTGTAATTGGTAATTTATCAAATCGATACAGCACTTTACCAGTATCTGATTTACATTCAAAAGGCTGGCTTTTAAAAACCAAAGAGGGTGCCTATGTTAATGTAGTCCACGATGGACAAATTATTTTTTCTGGCTACCTTAAGGGTCATGGTTTATTAGTTATTGTTGATCATGGGGATGGCTATATGACCCTTTATGCCCACAACCAAGTTCTTTTTAAAAAAATGGGTGACTGGGTGCTAAAAGGGGAAAAAATTTCTAGGGCTGGCAATACTGGAGGTCAAAAGGAGCATGCGCTTTATTTTGAAATACGAAAAAATGGCATGCCCGCCAATCCAAAACTTTGGCTGAAAAAAAATTAAGCTAGCTTTCTTGTCGCGAAGTGTCACCTGCCTGAAACTTAACTAGATTTAGTATACGCTATGAAAAAATAGATACCACTGGCCAGATTTTTTGGTTAAGCATAAGCTAACTTATCAGTATGATGGTAAAAATTAGGAAAAACACATGCCTGCGCCCAAAACTATTATTTTATTTTTTTTACTTCATATTGTTTGTGGTTCTGTGTATGCAGATCAAAACAAAACAGAAGCACGCCTTCCGCTAGAAGAGTTGCGTTATTTTACACAGGCTTTTGAAAGAATTCGCCGAGAGCACATAGATAAAATAGATGACAAAAAATTACTTGAAATGTCTATTGAGGGCCTACTTAACTCTTTAGATCCACATTCTGCTTATTTGAACAAAAAGGCTTTTTCTTTGCTTCAAGAGCATTCTTCTGGTGAATTTGGAGGGCTTGGCATCCAAATCAACCTAGAAAAAGATTTCATCAGGGTCATATCTCCAATTGATGACTCCCCAGCATATAAAGCTGGAATTTTGCCTGGCGATCTTATTATTAAACTGAATGATAGTAGTATAAAAAGTATGACTACCAACGAAGCTATTGAGCTAATGCGCGGCCCCAAAGGATCAATGTTAACGTTAACTATCATGCGAGAACAGATAGACGCTCCAATTGAAATAAAAGTCATTCGAGATACTATTACTGCAGATAGCGTGCGTAGTGAAATATTGAGACCCGGTTTTGGTTATATCAGGATTACACAATTTCAAAAAAATACAGGTATCCAATTCAAAGAAGCGCTTCAGAGTCTATTTGCAAACAAAGGAGATCAAAAAGGAATAATTATAGATCTGCGCAATAATCCAGGAGGCCTCCTTACTGCCTCTATAGAAGTTGTAGATACAGTTCTAGATGGAGGATTAATAGTTTATACAGAGGGTCGCGCGCCTAAATCAAATTTAAAATATTATGCCTCTAAAGGCGATATGTTGGATGGGCTGCCCATTGTAGTGCTGGTCAATGAAGGCTCAGCCTCTGCTGCAGAAATCGTAGCTGGAGCGCTTCAGGATCACAGGCGCGCTCTCGTACTTGGAACCAATAGTTTTGGCAAGGGATCTGTTCAAACAGTTTTTCCCCTAGGGGATGATCGCGGGATTAAGCTCACTACCGCACGCTACTTCACGCCAAATAAAGTATCAATTCAAGCCTTAGGCATAAAGCCAGACATAACAGTTGAATCTGCAGAAATAAAAATACGTAAAAAACTTGCCCCCACAAGAGAAGCAAATCTACTAGGGCACTTAAGCAGCTCTTTAGATCAAGAAAAAATTATTAAAAACAAACCTGTTATCGATGACAATCAACTTCATGATGCCCTGAACTTATTACAAGGCCTGTATTTGCTAAATAGTAAGCTCAAGCCATAAAACGACTGTCTAGCATTTCTTGTAAAGATCTAGCATCTCACCTCAATACCTTTGGCTGCCATATAAGTCTTAGCATCAGGAATTGTGTATTCGCCGAAATGAAAAATACTAGCCGCAAGTACTGCATCAGCCTTACCTTCGAGAACTCCATCCACTAGATCTTGTAAGTTACCTGCACCACCTGAAGCAATAACGGGAATATCAACCTCCTCACTAACAGCTCGAGTTAGACCAAGATTAAACCCGCTCTTTGTTCCATCATTATCCATACTGGTCAATAAAATCTCTCCTGCTCCATAGCAAGCCATTTTATTCGCCCAATAAAGCACATCAATTCCAGTTTTATTACGCCCGCCATGCGTGAATACCTCCCACCGCAAAGATTCCTCATTCATGCTTACTTGCTTGGCATCAATTGCAACAACAATACATTGCGAACCAAAACGATCTGCTGCAGTTCGAACAAATTCTGGATTTTCTACAGCTGCAGAATTAATACCCACCTTATCAGCCCCGGCATTAAGTAATGCTCTTATATCAGCCAATGCCCGTACTCCACCGCCAACAGTGAGGGGAATAAACACTTCGCTGGCCATTCGTTCTACCGTATGGATCATGGTGTCTCGACCCTCGTGGCTAGCTGTTATATCCAAAAAAGTTATTTCGTCAGCCCCATCCTCGTTATAGCGCCTGGCTATTTCAACAGGATCCCCAGCATCTCTTATATCTAGAAACTTTACGCCCTTGACTACACGACCTTTATCGACATCGAGACAGGGGATGATTCGTTTGGCTAATGACATAGAAAAACCTTAGATTGATTTACTCGCAACAAATGACTGCACCAAAATTCTTATTTTTTATCGAACAAATGCCCTAATTTGCCAGCCTTTACTGCCAAATAACCTTCATTGTGTGGATTTTGACCTGTCTGTAACGCAATTCGCTCTGAAACAGTAATTCCGATGTCTTCAAGCGCCTGAACCTTTTTGGGGTTGTTTGTTAGCAACCTTACGCGGTCGATTGCAAGGTGCTTAAAAATAGGCTGGCATACGCTGTAATTTCTTAGGTCCGGATCGAAACCCAGCTGTTCGTTTGCCTCAACAGTATCAGCACCTTCATCTTGAAGATGGTATGCCTTAATTTTATTAAGTAAACCAATGCCTCTGCCTTCTTGACGCAAATAGAGCAACACGCCTCTGCCTTCTTCGGCGATAAGGCGCATCGATTCCTCTAATTGAGACCCACAATCGCATCGAAGACTGAACAGTGCATCGCCAGTTAAGCATTCAGAATGAATCCTAACCAGAGTAGGCTCGACTCCAGAAATTTGACCTAACGAGAGGACTACATGCTCTTTATTTTCAGTATCATCATGAAAACCATGCAGCTCAAACATTCCCCATCGGGTTGGTAGTTGCGAGCTCTGTACGAAACTTAATGCCACTGCTTTACTCCAAAATAAACATAATTTGGCAGCTGATCATTTTAACCATGATCCATACCGAGTAAAGGACTTTAAGTTAGTGGTTTTTGCCTGCAATGAGCAGCCCTAAACTTTTATACGAAAATTATCTTTACCCTATATAACCTTAGTTGCTGCGAACAAGAAAATCCAGGTCAGTGCACCTGCAGCTAGATCATCCAGCATGATGCCTAGCCCGCCACCTATGTTTTTATCAATCCACCCAATAGGCCATGGCTTCCATATATCGAATAACCTAAAAAATAAAAAACCTGCCAATGCCCAAGCCCAAGAAACTGGAATTGCGGTCATAGCCAAACAAAATCCGACCATCTCATCCCAGACAATACCGCTATGGTCATGAGCATCAAGGTCTCGTGCAGTTTTTCCACAAATGTAAATTCCTACTAAAGTTGCTGAGATGACGACCGAAAGGTAAAGAGTTACAGGCAATTTAGCTAAAAAAATCCAAAACAAAACCCCTAATATTGTACCTGCTGTTCCAGGCGCCTTTGGAAATAAGCCACTACCAAAACCAAATGCCAGCAGATGGACTGGCCTGCAAAGTAATTGCTGAATGGTTGGGTTTGGTATCATCATTTACGTGCCTATATTTCTCAAAATTTTATTATTTTTAAGCATGAAAGGTCAAGATGGAATTTAATAACACTTAAAAGTGTCGATAGCCCGATTTTTTTAGCTTCATTATCTGCCCGCGACTATCGTAACAGCGAACACCAACCTCTTTGCACATCTCTCCAATATAAAATGCATTTAATTCTCCACTATGAATCAGGGTTTCTACAAAATCTTTGTTTCTTCTGGGTACAGTAAAGCATAATTCATAATCGTCTCCGCCTGACAATACCCAGTCATTAAGGCAAGTTTGTCCAGCTAAACTCAAAAGGTAAGGAGCGACAGGCAGTCTATCAAACTCTATATTGGCACCTACACCTGAAGACTTAGCGATATGACCAAGATCTGCAATCAAGCCATCTGAGATGTCTATAGCTGCTGATGCTAAGTTTCGCAAACAAGCACCTTCTTTTAATCGTGGCTCTGGTCGATAAAATCTCCGCAGCAAGCGGCTACGAATATCTTTTGATTTAATATCTGCGGAAGCATCAAATAGGCCAAGCGCAGCAGCTCCTTCCCCAAGTGAGCCTGTTACATAGATACTATCTCCTTCATTGGCGCCGCCTCGAGTAAGGCTGCTTCCGATAGGAATAGTACCAAGGACTTGCATGGTTATCGACAAAGGACCCGCTGTTGTATCCCCTCCAACCAAAGAGCAACCAAAACATGAAGCGTCACTCAATAATGCCTGGGAAAAACTACAGAGCCAACTTTCTGTCACCTTTGGCAGAGTTAAAGCCAAAGTGAACCAATGGGGATCTGCACCCATAGCGGCAATATCACTCAGGTTCACTCGCAGAGAGCGATGCGCAATATCCCCAGGAGAGGCGCTAACCGGGAAATGAACACCCTCAACTAATGTATCTACAGTCGCTACAAGCTGTTTACCCTCAGGGATATCCAAAATTGCACAATCATCTCCAACACCTAAAGAGACACCCTTGCTTTCGGCTGAAGAGGAAAAATATTTTTGTATTAATGAAAACTCATTTAGCGACACTTTTTAGAACTCATAAGATTAGGATTAAATCAGGCTATTCTGCAGGTATTGCGAATATAAAAATTATACTATTTGGTGGGTCTCTCGCTTTTTATTTCAGGGCCACGTTTATCGATAGCGACTTTATCAAGAATTCCGTTAATGTATTTATAGGCGTCAGTAGGTCCAAATTTTTTGGCTAGATTTACCGCCTCATTTATTGCCACTTTATACGGCACGTCAATTCTAAAAGACAGCTCATAAGAACCAATTCTCAGCAAAGCTTTAGATACAAAATCTAAACTTTTGCATTCTCGATCAAGATACACTGCGTAAATGCCATCCACTTCATCTTGCTTTGCTGGTATTCCATACAACAGCTCTTTAAAAAAATCGACATCTACCTTGTCCATGTTATTGTCAGCCAAGAACTGGAGTTCTATAGAGTTAACATCAGAGCCAGAAACCTCCCATTGATAAAGGGCCTGCACTAAAAGCTCTCTTGCTTTTTTTCTAGTCGAAGGTAAAAACATTAAAACTTTCCTTTAGCTCAAGTCAGTTGACGAAACAAGGAGATCATTTCCAGCACAGTTAATGCTGCTTCTTCTCCTTTGTTTTCGTTACCACTGGTATCAAAAATTACTCCGGAGCGCAGTTCAGACTGCGCTACATCATCGGTTGTTAGAAGGCCAAACCCTACTGGTAAATTTTCTTTTAGTGCAACCTCGCCCAATCCTCTTGTGGTTTCGCCACATACGTATTCAAAATGAGGGGTTCCGCCTCGAATGATGCATCCAAGGGCAATAATTCCATCATAGACGCCTTGTTGTGCAGCCTTCTGACATGCAAGGGGTAGCTCGAAAGCGCCTGGCACTCTAAACAAATCAATGTCTTTTTTACGAACTCCATTTTCAGCTAGCCCATGTCTTGCTCCAACAAGAAGATTGTCAGTAACACTGCCATTCCATCTAGAGACTATTATGGCAATACGGACACCGCCAATATTGAAATTACGTTTACTAGGTTTAAATATGCTCATTTTAGATTTTCCAATGCATGAGACAAAAAACTATATCTTTCTTTTCTGACCAGAAGACACAAGCTCTACTCGCAACTTATATACTCGACAACTTCTAGATCAAAACCGGAAATTGCAGTAAATCTAAATGGGGCGCTCAGTAATCGCATTTTGTGCACACCAAGACTCATTAATATTTGAGAACCTGTACCTATTTGCTGATAGACCACATCACCAGCTTTTTTCGGTATGGTGCTACGAATTTCATCAATACTTGCATCTATATCATCTGCAGTCTCTGGGTAATATAAGAAGACGATAACCCCCCTACCTTCTTCTGCTACTTTCTCCATTGCTCGAGATAAAGTCCAGCTTTTATAGCCATCTGGAGACTCGACACTAAAAAGATCTCTAGCTGATTTATTGATGTGAACTCTAACCAAAGGAGGCTCGCCCCCTGAAACGTCTCCCATAACAAGAGCAAAATGTTTTTCATTGCGAGCACTATCCAAATAAGTATGGAGCATAAATTCTCCATACTGAGTAGCAATTTCACGCCTACTAATACAATTAATAGTTTTTTCTGTCACCAATCGATAATGTATTAAATCAGCGATTG
>JBLHWD010000029.1:0-7918 GCA_047628995.1 Saprospiraceae bacterium
TTTAGAGATTTCATTTTTCATAAGATTTAAGATCAAGGTTTGAAACCCCGATGCAGAGCGACTATACCGCCGGTCATGTTATGATATTCTGCATTCACAAAATCAGCTTTTAGCATCATATCTCGCAGTGTGTCTTGATCTGGGTGCATACGTATTGATTCCGCTAAATACTGATAGCTTTCTTTATCATTGGCTACGAAACCACCAATTTTCGGAAGCAACTTGAATGAGTAAAAGTCATAAGCCTTTTCAAGAAAGGAGTTTGATGGTTTAGAAAACTCCAGTACTAACAGTCTTCCCCCTGGCTTTAAAATCCGATTCATTGACCGTAAGGCCATATTTTTGTCGGTGACATTACGTAAGCCAAAAGCGATCGTGATGCAGTCAAAAGTATTATCAGGAAACGGTAAGTGCTGGGCATCACCCAGCGCATAAAGGACCTGATTTGAGCATCCTTTGTCAATCAACTTGTCGCGCCCAATTTTTAGCATGGACTCATTGATGTCAAGCAAGACTACTTTACCTGTTTTGCCCACTAGTTTTGAAAATTTAGAAGTTAGGTCGCCTGTGCCGCCTGCAACATCTAACACTGATTGCCCCGTTCTGACACCAGAAAACTCAATAGCATACCGCTTCCATAGCCTATGTATACCAGCAGACATAAGGTCATTCATAAGGTCATACTTGGCAGCTACAGAGTGAAATACGTCAGCAACTTTAGCGGCTTTATCCTCAATAGGGACGGTTTTAAAGCCAAAATGTGTTGTTTTGTTATCTGTCATTGTTAAAAACTATGCTCTATAGGGTAGGCTATTGTACACCGGTGTTGGCTTGGTGTCCTTTCAGCCAGACATGTTGCTGCTGTTAGGGTGAAGATTAGGATAATTCAGTCCATTTACTCTTATTTTTAACACAAATGCTCTTCCGGCGACAATCTTTCATGGCTTAATATCGTATGTTTTGCACTAAGATGCTAAGTTATGCATTATTTGTTCAGACTTGGTCTGTGGGATTGCAAAATGATACCGGAGAGTAAAATGCACTTAGTTATTACATTTATAGCAATCTTAGCTGTATCTGCCTGCTTACCTTTAAAGCAGTCAGCCTACTTGGCACCTTTTGTTAAAGAGAAGCCCTTGTTAGTCCTACCAAGAGCAAAAAGTGTTGAGATTTCTGGTGAAAAGATAACAATCAAGGCAGAAAATCGTGCTGTAGTGCCCTATTTTGAAGTGATTTTTTATGATGAAAATAGCCCTATAGCGCCCAAGATGGGAGCTCATAAAGAGGAGATTAACTCTAAATTAATTGGTGTAAGCCATGAATTATTGCAGCGCATTACAGACCAAGCTTATTTGCATTTTATTGACGAAATGAAAACCCAGGGTATAGAGATTCTTCCTATTTCGTCATTGGGTAGCTCGCAGACGTATCAACAATTTTCTACTGAAGGAATTGAGAGATTAGAAAAAACAGTATTTGGGCCCGGAGCAACATCTGTGCTGCCTTCGGGAATGAAATCATCTGGATCAAAAGAAAGTAGAGGCAAGCAGATAAGCAAAATTATGGATGAGATGAATGCCTCTGTTATGAACATAACGCTATACGTCACTCATATGATCAAGAGCTTAGATCAGGAATTAAATACGAGTAACAATCTACCAGTTGAGCAAAAAATTGCTGTCATTAAGGGCTCTAGAATGCAATTTTTTGGGCTAAAGGCCTCTAAATGTGAGGGGTATTGTCCAAGTTCAGTGGTAAACGCCAAGCTAGGACAGTCGATTTATAGCCCTGAAGATGTGGGGGATCTTGTGCGAAAAAATACAGAAATCAAGAAAAATGAAGCTGAAGAAAAGATTTCTGTCAAACATGGCGATCTCAAGTCGCAAGCTATTGATCTCAGCATGAAGGCTGTTGATTTAGGCGAGAAAGCTGTTGATTGGGTCGCCGCGCTATCAAAAAATGAAGTTGATGCTAGTGTATATGAGCTTCGTGCAGATCCAGTTAAATACGAAAAAGTTGTTAGCGAGACCCTATTAAGGTCAACAAAAAAGTTAGTCAAGGCAATTACCTACCATCAGTTGAGTGATAAATAGATAGCAAAGTGGCAGGCGATTAACGGCCAGTGTTGATGCTAAGGTAATTTTTTTATCTAGCACGGCCATGGCCATTTAATGGGGAGCTTGTCGTGCTTGATTAATTCGTTTGTCTCTTTGCACCATGAAGCCCTAGACGCCCAAAAAATATTCTGCATTGGCCTTATTTCAGGGTCTGTATCAAGGGTTCCTGCGGGAATCACGATAGCCTTCTTTGTCTTACCTAGCCACGGGAGCGAAGACCCACAATTTCCACAAAAAGCTGTAGCGAAATGTTTTGTCTCCGAGGGCTCAAATTTTTTTACCAGTGATTCGCCAGAGACCCATTTAAAGTGCTCTTTTGCGATTAAAATATTTGATGCAAAAGCGCTACCAGTAAACTTTCTGCATCTACTGCAATGGCAATACTGAAAAATACCTAAATTACCAGTGATTTCATATTTGACCTGCCTGCACAGGCAGCTACCTTTGACGATATTATCTTTTATCATAAATCTCTCGTTATCTCAGCTACCTGCGACTCTAGATAACTTGAAATGATTGATGATTCGTACATCCAGAGAGCTTCCTTGTCGCCGTCCTCAATTTTTAGGCACGGAACCTTTAGCTTGCCACCACCTTGCATTAGAGCCTCTCTACTATTGTCGCATTTTCTTGGATCGACTAGTTTGATGGGTAAATTACATCTTTTAATTACCCGACGAACTTTTACGCAAAAAGGGCATGCTGCGTATTGAAATAAAGTTAGACCCGCAGCTTTCTTGTCTATCTTCGCTTGCAAGAAAGGATCTCTCTTGATGGATTTTGGAGAAAATATCCAATTTAAAAATAATATTAGCGAACCTAGAATCCAGCGAATGACTGCCATTTTTATACCAACCTGATTAGATTTTAATTACCCAGCTAATGGGATTTTCCCCCACTAGTATAGCTGGAAAAAAACGAAGAAATAAAGTTTGCACAGTCTAAATAGGAGTTATATTGAAAGATTATTATGTTAAAGTATTCGCGCTGACAATCAATAGGTCAGTCAGTCCTTATAGCTAAATTTCACCTCAAGCTAATGATAAAGCCAACATGTTACGACTTACCGATATAAAACTACACCTCAACCACACAGATGCAGAATTAAATAAAGCAATCATTGAAAAACTAAACCTTGTTGACGAAGAGCTATTGGGATTCAGTGTGTTTAAGCGCAGCTACGACGCACGCAAAAAGACTAATATATTTTTAATATATCAGCTTGATGTACTTTTAACGAAAGCCTCACAATGCAGAGTGTTAGAGCACTATAGTCATCAGTCATTTTTAGCCTTATCTCCAGATAATGGGTACCATTTTGTTTCTCATGCCGTAAAAAATTTCCCCCCAAAAGGGAGTTACCGCCCTTTAGTTATAGGCTTTGGCCCCTGCGGTATTTTGTCTGCATTGATTCTGGCGCAAATGGGGTTCAAGCCAATAGTGCTAGAAAGAGGAAAAGATGTTAAGTCTCGCACTCGAGATACTTGGGGATTTTGGCGTACTAGCAAGCTTAACACTGAATCAAATGTGCAGTATGGCGAGGGCGGTGCAGGAACCTTTTCTGATGGAAAACTTTGGAGTCAAATAAAAGATAAGCGACATCTCGGTCGCAAAGTTCTAACTGAGTTTGTTAAGGCTGGAGCTCCAGAAGAAATTATGTATGTTAGCAAGCCTCATATTGGTACTTTCAAGTTGGTGCCAATGGTAGAAAATATCCGTAAACAGATTATCGCGCTCGGCGGAGAAGTACGCTTTGACACAAAGGTTAGTTCTATTATTCGAAACACCTTATCTTCATCAGAAGGTAATAATGGTTCTAAAGATGGAGATTTTGGTCAAGTAGAAGGACTTGTTTTGGCCTCAGGCGAAGTCATAAAAAGCAGGCACGTAATTTTGGCTATTGGTCATAGCGCAAGAGACACTTTTCAAATGCTTTTTGATCATGGCGTTCATATTGAACCCAAACCTTTTTCTATTGGATTCCGTATTGAGCATCCTCAAAAAATTATTGATAAGGCTAGATTTGGCAACCATGCAGGACATCCTATTCTGGGCGCTGCAGACTATAAATTGGTTCATCATTGTAAAAATGGTCGAAGTGTATATAGCTTTTGTATGTGTCCTGGAGGTACTGTTGTAGCAGCTGCATCAGAAGAAGGGGCTGTTGTAACTAACGGCATGTCTCAATATTCACGCAAAGAGCGTAATGCTAATTCTGCTATTGTAGTTGGAATAGACCCACATAATGATTATCCAGAGCACCCATTATCTGGAATTGAATTACAGCGACAGCTAGAAAATTTGGCCTATAGGCTCGGAGGG
The DNA here is from genome assembly GCA_047628995.1 of Saprospiraceae bacterium. GTDB lineage: Bacteria > Pseudomonadota > Gammaproteobacteria > Pseudomonadales > Porticoccaceae > Porticoccus. Next base: position 4,440 of record JBLHWD010000029.1, read on the forward strand.
TCTAACTATAACGCTCCCGCTCAGCTCGTTGGTGATTTTCTTCAAGATAAGCCATCTAGCAAGTTTGGGTCAGTTCTTCCCTCCTATACTCCAGGCGTAACTTTGTGCAATCTTAGCGAGGCATTGCCTTCGTTCGCTATTGAGGCGATCCGTGAAGCAATTCCTGCATTTGAGAAAAAACTAAAAGGATTTTCTATGGCGGATGCAGTCTTGACTGGCGTAGAAACCAGAACCTCTTCTCCCATCTGCATACGACGCGGCAAAGACTATCAAAATATAAATACTCGCGGGCTTTATCCTGCCGGCGAAGGAGCAGGTTATGCTGGAGGTATTTTGTCTGCTGGTATCGATGGAATCAAAGTGGCTGAAGCACTAGCCCTTGATATGCAAAAAACTATTGACGGATAGAGCTGCTTCTATTGCCTTTGTTCGATTGATTTCGATAAGAGCTTTAGTTTTCTGTATAATGTACCCCTTTTTGATTATCTGATTACTATGACTACCAAATTTCCCATCACTCAGCCATACGTTGCTCAATCGGCTCCAGCACTATTTTCTCGTAGAAAATATTGGGCAGAATGTTACGGTACTGCCCCGTTTCTCCCAATGAGCCGAAAGGAAATGGAGCAGTTGGGTTGGGATTCTTGCGATATCATTATTGTTACCGGGGATGCTTATGTCGATCACCCTAGTTTTGGCATGGCAGTAATCGGTCGAAGTCTTGAAGCGCAAGGATTTAGGGTTGGAATAATTTCCCAGCCCGACTGGAGTTCTAAAGAACCATTTATGGCACTAGGTAAACCAAATCTTTTTTTTGGTGTTACTTCCGGCAACATGGACTCCATGATCAACCGCTATACTGCTGATAGACGTATTAGGCATGATGATGCATATACACCAGGTAACATAGGCGGTAAGCGACCCGATAGAGCTGTAACTGTATATTCTCAACGCTGCAAAGAGGCCTATAAGAACGTCCCATTAGTAATTGGAAGTATTGAAGCCAGCTTGCGCCGTTTGGCTCATTATGATTATTGGACTGATAAAGTTCGTCGATCTGTTCTGGTTGACTCCACTGCTGATCTCTTGCTTTACGGCAATGCAGAGCGGGCTATTATAGAAGTAGCTCATCGTATCTCTTTAGGAGAGAAAATTGCTGAGATTACTAATGTTCGGGGAACAGCGTATATCTCCAAAAATATACCTGATGGATGGAGAGAAATAGATTCAACTCGCATCGATGTTCCTGGGAAAATAGACCAGTTTTATAGCCCTTATGAGGCCACTGATAAAAAAAATCCTTCTAACTGCTCCTCAAATACAAAAACTGCCGAGGAAGATAAGGGTGATGTTCAGCAGGTGCTCTCTATCCTGCCTAGCCCAGAAGCTAGAGCTTCAGATGATAAGAAGGTTTATATTAGACTCCCTTCGTACGAAAAACTTAGAAATGACCCAGTTCTATATGCTCATGCGTCAAGAGTGTTTCATAAAGAAACGAACCCTGGTAACGCAAGAGTGCTGGTTCAGCGTCATGGAATTCATGAGCTTTGGGTAAATCCCCCCCCGATTCCCTTGGATACGAAAGAAATGGATTGGGTTTTTGATCATTCATACCAGAGGGTCCCTCATCCGGTATATGGGGATGCAAAAATTCCTGCTTATGAAATGATCAGGTTTTCTATCAATATCATGCGTGGGTGTTTTGGCGGTTGCACATTTTGCTCAATCACAGAGCACGAGGGAAGAATCATACAAAGTCGTTCTGAGGATTCAATTATTAGTGAAGTTGAAAAAATTAGAGATATGGTGCCTGGCTTCACTGGAACAATTTCGGACTTAGGCGGCCCCACAGCAAACATGTACAACCTGACTTGCAAAAGCAAAGAAATAGAAGAAAGTTGCAGGCGGCCATCTTGTGTATTTCCAGGCATTTGCAAAAATTTGATAACTGACCATAGTCCCACTACAAAATTATATCGTCGAGCTAGAAATGTCCCTGGAGTAAAAAGGGTTGCAGTTGCTTCTGGCTTGCGATATGACTTAGCGATAGAAGACCCAGAGTATGTAAAAGAGCTAGTAACACACCATGTTGGAGGGTATCTAAAAATTGCGCCAGAACACACAGAAGAGCAGCCGCTCTCAATGATGATGAAGCCTGGGATGGGCGCATATGATAAATTTAAAAGTATGTTTGATAAATACTCAAAAGAAGCGGGTAAAGAGCAGTATTTGATCCCATATTTTATTGCTGCGCACCCAGGAACTACTGATGAGGATATGATTAATTTAGCTATTTGGTTAAAGAGTAATGAGTTTCGAGTAGACCAGGTTCAAAATTTTTACCCTTCACCTATGTGTGTTGCTACTGCAATGTATCACTCTGAAAGAAACCCGTTAAAAAAAGTTAAATATAAAAGCACTAAAATTCTTAGCGCAAAAACGAAAGCCCAGCGAGTGCTTCATAAGGCCTTGTTGCGCTATCACGATCCAGATAACTGGGCTTTGGTTCGCGATGCTCTAAAAAAGTCTGGCCTTGCTAAACTTATCGGCGAAGGCAAACGTCATTTAGTTCCTTCAGAGGGTGCAGAGCAAAAAGGCAAAAGACCGATGATGAAAAGAGGGCGAATGGCGTTGACGCAGCACAATGGTTTGCCACCTCAAAGACCGCTGTCATCGACAGCAAAAAATAAAAGTAAAAAACATCAAAAGAGTCGAAAAAGAACTCGGCTCTGATGTGATCTAGAAATTACTTTGGTTAAGTAAACTTTACAATCCTTGCGTTTGGCTCTCGACACTCTCCTGCGTTAGCAAGCAATTTAAGATATTCTCCCCAGTAGCTAGAATGGTTGGCAGCAAGGTCGTATAAGTAATCCCACGTGTATATTCCACTATCGTGAGTATCGCTAAAAATAAACTTTAAGGCGTAGTTTCCAACAGGTTCGACAGTTAAGATTCTTACGCATTTCTTGCCGTACTGAAGAACTTCTTGTCCTTTCCCGTGCCCTTTAACTTCTGCGCTAGGCGAATAAATACGAAGATATTCGCCGCTCAAAATATAGCTTTCTCCGCTTCCATATTCAAGAGATAAATCGCCTGCTTCCTTGTTTATTTTTATTTTTATTGGGACCATTTTCTTGCCTATTTGGCATGCCTGTAAAATTAAAGAGACATTTAAATATTTTTTATCAAAGGATGAATCTAGATAAGTCTTCATCTTGTGATATGTGATTTAACTGGTTGTCTACATAGGTAGAATTTATATTGATGGCTGCCCCTTCTGTTTCAAGTTCAGGAGCATTAAATGAAACTTCCTCAAGCAATTTTTCCATAACAGTATGAAGGCGACGGGCGCCTATGTTTTCTGTGCGCTCGTTTATCTCAAAAGCTATTTCCGCGATGCGCTCAACTCCGTCGGCTTGAAATACAACGTCTAATCCTTCTGTAGCTAATAATTCATGATATTGCTTTGTCAGGGATGC
>JBLHWD010000030.1:0-7716 GCA_047628995.1 Saprospiraceae bacterium
AGTTACTCGTATCCAGGGTCTGCCGCTTAAATTTAGATGAGAGGAAGGATAGCAGCATCCATGGACTTTAAGGGCCCAAAAGAAAAAAAGAATAAATTGTGCTAAAATAGCTTTATCCATGGGAGGGAGAAGGTCAATTTTATATATATTGTACAAGCTCCTCTAGATGGCCCAAGGCTAGTTTTCTACTGTATCCTCACCCGTCTACAACACATATAAAAAGTTTAAGGGGCCTATGAATTCGCTAATGGAATCAAACAGGGTATCGTTCAACAAAGTAAATGATTGCAAGCCAAGAATCGTCGTAAAAATTGGATCCAGTTTATTGGCTAATGAGAAGCATCTGACCCCTCGGTATGCCTTTATTCATGGCCTGCTGAGCGACATAGCGACATTACAAGATAAAGGTTACCAGGTGATTCTGGTCTCTTCTGGCTCAGTGGCACTTGGAATGAACTCGATCAATTCCTCGCCTGAAAAAGCATCACTTAAAGATAAACAAGCTGCTGCTGCATGTGGACAGCCTATTTTAATGCACGCCTATAAACAGGTTGCGCTTGAATATGGCTTTGATATCGCACAGGTACTGGTGACCCTTGAAGACTTAGAGGACATGAAGCGCTTTCTGAATACCAAAAATACACTGGAACGTCTCCTTGAGAGAGGAGTTATGCCGATCGTAAATGAAAACGACACTATTACCACCGAAGAGCTTAGGGTAGGTGACAATGATAGAACGTCAGCCAAAGTTGCTCAAATGGTGCAGTCAGAGCACCTGGTCATCCTTACTTGTATTGATGGACTGTATGACAGAAATCCTGATGAAGAGGGAGCCAAGCTGGTGCGAAATCTTGACAACGTCAACGAGTATCTTGAGGCAGCTTCCGGTCCCACTGGTTTGGGTGTAGGAGGAATGCTTACCAAACTACAGGCTGCTAACATGGCACAAAATGCAGGCTGCACGACAATTATAGCGCGTGGAAATCTGGCCTCACCTATCAGCGCAGTAATACGTGGTGATAGAATAGGGACGATTTGTAGGGCTCATAATACACCTGCATCCTATTGGAAAATATGGTTGACCGACCGATTGAGTATGGCGGGCGGCCTCATTATTAGGCAGGATGTTTCAGATAAGCTGAAAGATGAAAACAAAGGCGTTAGCTGTTATGACGTAGTCTCTACTCATGGCTCATTTCAAAAGGCCGATGTGCTCCATATTTATGACGAGAAAGGTGATGAGGTCGCTCGAGGTCTGTGTAATTTTTCTTCTGATGAACTCACACGAATCACCACCCGACCAAATGATGAAATTGAGAGCCTTCTCGGTTACCGCTCGTCGTCGACGCTTGTCAGCAAGGAGAATCTTGTTGTGCTTGCCACTCGCCACTTGTCTTGGGAGCAGCCCGATGAAGCAGCGTGGCAGAAGACCATGATACCCTAGGTCATGGTGTCCTAGTTCGTGGTGCATTAGCCCCTCTGAGGGCTAATGTCCATAGCAACTATAAGCATACTGTTAACGTGCAGACTCTACGCACTTCAAATGCTTATTAAGAATAGAACCCGCTTTGGTAAGCTGATGAGCCCTTGGTCTCATTGCATTGTATTTTCACTGAAGTGCCAAATCATTGTAACTATAATTTTACTCACTTGACTGTAAGCCACGTATTAATTAGCGCCCCGAAGAGAATTTAAATCTCTGAGCTGCCCCCTCAGGAGAGGGTTTTTATTACGATGACTGGGAGCAAAAGGATAGAGAATAAGCTAACTACTTACAGCACGAAAAATGGACGAGGCTAGCAATGGCAAAAGAAAAAGCCACAAACATACTAGGAACAGAGCTGCAGTTTTGCTGCACCGATCCCGTAACTGGATTTTTTAGAGATGGATATTGCCATACGAATCATATGGATGAGGGAACTCATGTAGTGTGTGCCATTATGACGGATGAATTCCTGGATTATACCAAGTCAAAAGGTAACGATCTGCGTACACCGCATCCTGAGTACCAGTTTCCTGGCTTAAGCCAAGGCGATGTTTGGTGTTTGTGTGTGCTACGCTGGAAAGAAGCCTATGAAGATGGCGTAGCTCCACCCCTAAAGGCCGAAGCAACGCATGAAAAGACGCTGGAATATATTTCCAAAGATATACTGAAAGAATTTTTGGTCAACTGATATGAAAATAACGTTATTCTAGATGGATTCCTGAGAGCCAATTTTTTTATGAGCAGGCACAAGTCTATTTATAGTCAGCACCTCTACAATTCTCCGCTCACTGAAAGCCTTGTTATTACTGTATTTTTCTGTATCACTATAATATGACGCGCTGTGCCATTATTGTGTCTAGAATAAAATAGAGTGGCGGGGAATCCGTCCCTTTTTTCCTGTGCCCATACTGCCTATCTGCACTTTATAATAGTTTAAATAAAAAAATCGCCCCCTCTTTTTTTGAGTAGCCACCAGCTATATACTAAAAATAGACATCAAAAACATGAACAGTTGATTTTTTAATAATGATCCAGAAAATAATTATTTTTTTATTAATTTCAAACGTAACCCTTAATGCACTTGCATTTCAAAAATCTGACGGGGTTAAACCTGAAAATTTTGCAATAGAAAATAAAAATACAAACGAGCCGCATGTAAGTGGATTAAAAAAATTAAGACAAAAAGGGCTGCCTGTCACTGCCAGGAATTGGATGGTAGTCACGGCTAACTCTCAGGCATCTAAAGCGGCAGCAAAAATTTTAGATCAAGGGGGAACTGCGGTAGACGCTATGGTTGCTGCACAAATTGTTCTTGGCTTGGTAGAGCCGGAATCATCCGGCTTAGGCGGAGGCGCTTTTCTTATGTATTACGATAATAATAAAAAAAAACTAACCTCGTTAGATGGAAGAGAGACGGCGCCATCAAAAGCAACCGCCTCTATGTTTCTTGATGATAAAGGCAACCCAGTAAGATTTATGGATGCTGTCATTGGTGGTAAATCAGTTGGAGTTCCGGGCACTCCGGCCTTGCTTGAAGATGCATACTCCAGATGGGGTAAAATCAGCTGGCCTTTACTTTTTGAGGAAGGAATTAGATTAGCAGACCATGGGTTTATAGTTTCACAAAAATTAAGCTCTTCAGTAAAAAAACAACTCAGCTCAATAAAGAAAGTAACAAGAACTAAGGATTACTTTATTCCCAATAACCTGCCAATTAAATCAGGACAAATGCTATCAAATGCAGCATACGCAGAAACCATCAGAAAATTTTCCAAATATGGGGCTGAAATTTTTTATTCTGGAGAAATTGCAGATGACATAATCGCTACAGTTCAGGGTCATAACCAAAACCCAGGGGTGCTATCTAAAAATGACCTATCATCATACAAAGTAAAGGAAAGAGAGCCAGTGTGTGCTTTTTACCGCGATCATAAAGTGTGCGGTATGGGTCCGCCATCCTCTGGTGCGCTAACGATCAGTCAAATACTAGGGATGATCGAAAACTTTGATCTCTCAGAGCTTGGGCGCAATAACCCAGAATCATGGAGGATCATCGGTGATGCATCAAGATTAGCTTTTGCAGATCGATCATTATATATGGCTGACAGCGATTTTGTCTCCGTTCCCATTGAAGGGCTGTTAGATAAAAAATATATTAAAAATAGAGCCAAACAACTTGAAAGAAAAATGAGCATTCCGGTAATAAACCCAGGAAGACCAAACACAAAAAGCTCTTTAACTTACTCTCAAGACATATCTATTGAATTTCCGTCCACTTCTCATATTTCTATTGTTGATACTTACGGGAATGCATTGTCTATGACAACAACTATTGAGAGTGCATTTGGCTCCAGATTGATGACGAAAAGTGGCTTCTTGTTAAATAATGAGCTGACAGACTTTTCCTTTGTAAGCCACTCTGATGGCAAGGTAGTTGCCAACCGAATTGAACCTGGAAAAAGACCGCGATCTTCAATGTCTCCAACGATTATCTTTCAAAAAAATAAGCCTATATATATTATCGGAAGCCCTGGGGGAAGTAATATAATTGGTTATGTTTTAAGCGCTATTATTGCGTTGATAGACTGGGATATGAATGTGCGGCAAGCTGTTTCAGCTCCCCATGCAATTAATAAATTTGGTACTTATAATCTGGAGAAAAATACAACGATGATTAATATAAAAAAGCCCTTAGAAAAGATGGGGTATAAGGTTGAGCTATCAAAGTTTTTTTCAGGATTAAATATTATTAAAATTAAGGGCAATATTTCTGGGGCATCTGACCCTAGAAGAGAAGGCGTTGCAATTGGCGGATAAGATTATATTTAATGCAATTAATGCGCCTTTGATTTATAAAATGCTAAGGCGCATTTGTTGATAGAGCTGATCAGGCTTTTGCGCTGTGCCGCATAGAAATTTTCTTATACCATTCAAGAGACCTAGTATTTTCTTTTGGTATCTCTCTTTCAACCCACTGAGCAAAATCAGCAGCACAAAAAGCAGTTATATCAGCCATTGTAAATGAGTCACCAGCAATAAATGTATTTTCTGTTAAGTAGTGTTCAAGCCAGCTATAAAAATTATTAAGTGTATCCTGGCCTCTACCTACTAGCCCTTCTATCGCTGCAGTTGCATCATTTCCTGGAAGACTTCGATATGTAAAATCTTCATTTTTTTTGTCATTACGGAAAGCCTCACCGACTGCGATCATTCCATCAAATTCCATTTTACGCTGAAGGCATTCGACTTTTGCTCGTTCTAGTGGAGTTGCTCCCAACAATAGAGTTTCTGGATATATTTCCTCCAGGTACTTGCATATAGCCATAACCTCATCAAATCTAGTGCCATCATCTAGCTCCAAGACAGGAAGTAATCCTCGCGGGTTAATAGATAAAAATGCATCTTTAAGATTTTCTCCACCAATGATGTCAACCTCAATTTTTTTTATGTCTAAGCCTTTTTCAGCAATAAACATACGGGCTCGTCTGGGATTTGGGGCTACAGCGCAGTCATAAAGTATCATAGTTATTCACATCCTTTTCATGGGGCTAATAGTGTGTATTTTTATTCTTTTGATCCTTAAAGAGTACACTCTATTCATGTATGTTTGAAGTATTTCCCCCATAGCTCACACAGCAAGAATATAAAATAGGGCGGCGATGGGCTCATAAGATGCTCCCTCAATATTAATAGCACCCACTCAGCCTTTTAAGATCTGAATCTGAAAGTTCATTTCACTTGAGCGCGCCTTTGTAAATCTAAGAGAACAAAAGGCTAAGCTGTAAAAACTATTTAGAAAAATACAGAGATACTAAAAGTATGCTATGTTAACTATGGAATGTGTAAGTATTATTCATAGATATTATAAGTCAGAAAATTTTGCTTTATAAAATAGATGGGGACCATACTTTTTTACTGGCCTAGCGATATTTGAAAATATTGAAGTAGGCCCATTTTTCTAAGGTACATTTTATGATGTCATTATCAAGCACATCTCTTCTCTTTGTTTCGTTGTCGCTAACAACTACTGTATATGGCCTGACTGATTGTATAGATGACGTTTATCATCAATGTTTCGGTATTGAGGGTGACACCAGTACTGGTAAATATAAAGGTGAGTTTGAAAATGGAAAGAAACATGGACAAGGAACGCTTATATTTCTGAATGGTGACTCATATGAAGGTCAGTTTAGCAATGGCCTAGAACATGGGAAAGGTGTTTTTAAATTTGCCAACGGTGATATGCACGTAGGTAAATACAGCAATGGCGAAGCAAATGGGAAAGGTATTTATACGTTCACTAATGGTGACATACACTCAGGTCTGTTCTGCGCTGGAGAATACCTTCATGAAATATCTGTTGCAGAACAACATTCGAAACTACATGAATTTAAGTATGGCTGGTAGTAGGATAATTAGTGAATGAAAACCCTGCTCACCACATCTCTAATCTTTTTTTTGTTAGCCCTTTCAACAAGAATGGAAACAAACACCAACCAAACACCAGCTCCATAGTCCCTAATAAATTTGTTTGAGTGTGGTTGCTTGGAGAGTCTTTCAATAGCTATTCTGCCGAAGATATAAGCTGCACAATAACCTGAAAATAAAACTATGCACTTCAGAACAAAACCTAAATCCATCTTAAAACTCCTTTTCCCGATTCCAGCTCCCGCTTCTCACCCAGTTTAAACTAATTAAATCCTCCATAGCTATAAGGCCTCATAGCCTGGGATATACTTGACCACATAAACAGCCATACCGAACTCCTCATAGCATGCCAGGATTGTTTCCTGAACTGCTTTCATAGCAAAATCGTACTCCCCTTGTACTACGGTGCTAGTTGGGAATGTTTTTATTTTTAAACCATCATATAGATTAATTTTTTTTATAAAGCCGTCAATCGGAGGAATAAAATTCTCTTTGTTGGGGTACATACTAATATCAATAGTTAACTTCATTCTGTCCTCTCAAATCAAACTATCAAAAAATCTACTGTACTTGATGAATTACTAAATCTCATTATTTTACAGTTCCATCTTAAGCCCCTTTATGCATGTAGTTGTAGAACATTTCCACCTTTAATTCTAAGCAGGTGCTTGTGTATGTTGAGGCTTATTTGTCCATCCAGCCTTTTAAAAGCTGAAATTAGAACCACTTCACTTGAGCGCGCTCTTATAAACTTAAAAGAATAATAAGGCTAAGCTGTAAAGACTACTTAGAAAAAAACAGGGTTGCCAAAAGTATGATATGTTGACCATCGAATATGTAATATTACTATAATTTTCCTTAAACGAGTGGAGATTGCTATGGAAATGAAAGAAATAAATTCGGACGCTGTATGCAGTATTTTAAATGAAATAATGGAGTACGAACTAGCAGGTGTTGTTAGGTATACACACTCAGCTATGATGGTAACTGGTCCATATAGACTGCCAATAGTCTCCTTTCTTAAAGACCAAGCTTCCGAATCACTCAAGCATGCCCAGCATGCTGGGGAATTAATCGTTGGCTTAGATGGTCACCCTAGTCAAAGTATTTCAAAAATCAAAGAAACTAACAGGCATTCGATAAAAGATATTTTGCAGGAAAGCCTAGATCATGAGTTAGGCGCTCTTACTTTATATAAGAAATTTCTAGAAAATGTTACAAATAGGTCAATCTATTTGGAAGAATATGCGCGTGGACTTATAGGGCAAGAGGAGCAACACTCACTGGAACTTAAGGCAATGTTAAAAGACTTTGGGTAATAAAATTTACTAGAACTCTGAGAAGAACGTAAAGAGGCCGCCTCTAGCTCTCTTTACGTTAAACCAGTTCACCTTACAATTTTCTATTAGAGGATTCGTCTATGAAAACACTACCAAACACATTTTTTGTCTTTGCTTTATTGTTGCTAGCATCCAATGTATCAGGGCTTCCTGATTGCAAGAATAGTGTTTATGACCATTGTTTCAGTGTCGTGATTGACAATGGCGATAAATATGTAGGTGAGTTCGAGAATGGCAAAGAACATGGGCAAGGCACTGAAATTCATGCAGACGGCGATAAATATGTAGGTGAGTTCGAGAATGGCAAAAAGCATGGGCAAGGCACTGAAATTCATGCAGACGGCGATAAATATGTAGGTGAGTTCGAGAATGGCAAAGAACATGGGCAAGGCACTGAAACTCATGACGGCGATAAATATGTAGGTGCATTCGAAAATGGCCAAAAGCATGGGCAAGGCACTG
>JBLHWD010000031.1:0-7659 GCA_047628995.1 Saprospiraceae bacterium
ACCGCTGGCCGGGTTGTCTTAAAAGCTGTTGCATTTTTTGTGAGCCCTTCAATTATAGACCCCTTAACAACTATGCTTTCAACATTCCCGCGCTGCACATCTTCTATAAATGTGGAGTAATTAATCATTTTATCAGGGGTTGAGGTGCCAAAATTTTGAAAAACTGACAACAACACCGCAGCAATAATCAACCACAAAACAATATTTTTCATCATGTCATTCAAAGGAGAGTCCTCTTTTATTTTTACAAGCCTAAACTTTAGACTTAGCTTTAATTTCTCGACAGTCGTTTGGCTTTATTACAACAAACAATTTTACACTACATTAACACCAAAGACTCAATTCTTGAGATCTTTTGCAACAACATACACCTCTCGCGAACGGGGTCTTGAGGCTTCCGGCTTTCGGGCTACTACACGCTTAAATCGCTTTTTTAGCTCAAGCATATACTGGTCAAAGCCCTCTCCGTGAAAAACCTTAACAACAAAATTTCCACCAGGCTTTAAAATCTGGCAAGCCAGATCTAAAGCTAATTCAACTAAATACATAGCCTTAGGCTGATCAACACCCTTGATACCACTCATGTTGGGGGCCATATCGGAAATTACAAGGTCTACTACGTCTTTTTTCAACAAATCAAGTATGTTCTGGAGTATATCTGGGTCGGTAAAATCCCCCAATATAAAGTCTACACCAGCAATGGACTCCATTTGTAATATATCCGAAGCTATCACTTTTCCTTTTGACCCCACCAGCTTCGCAGCAACTTGAGACCATCCGCCAGGGGCAGAACCAAGATCAACTACAACTGAGGAAGGCTTAAGCAACCTGTCTTTTTTATTAATTTCTAATAATTTATAGCTAGCACGAGAACGATAACCATCTTCTTGAGCTCGTTTGACGTAGTAATCATTGTTATGTTCTTGCAGCCATTGCTGACTACTTTTTGATCGTGTTGCCATATCTGTGTACCATAAAAATTATAAAAAATAATAACACTTAAGATCGCTGCGTATTTTGCCGGCAGTTAAACAAAGAATTGCATAAAAGCATTACAACTAAGTTTTAGCACATAAAAATAATAATCAGTATAGAATGCCTGCGGTTTCGCCGTATCAGCAATGAGCTAGCTCAAAATATCTCCAATAACAAAGAGTAGAGCTGAAGGACTAGTATTTGCTTGGTATAACTTACATCAAGAGCAACAAATAATGAAAATTTCTAATGAAGACAAAAAACAACTGCGGCGACTAGGTCATAACCTTAACCCGATCGTAACAATCGCAAGCAAGGGATTAAGCGAAAATGTATTGGCTGAAATTAATCGAGCCCTTAACGATCATGAGCTAATTAAAATCAAACTATCTAGTGGTGACAATAAATCTAAATCAGAAATAGTTAGAGTAATTTGCGAGCAATGTGCTGCTCAAGTTGTTCAATCTGTTGGTCACATAGTACTGTTACTGAAAAAGTCAGAGCAACCAAACGCCAAGCTATCTAACTTACTTCGATAGCTTAAACATATTTAACATCGTCAATTTCATATTCAATATCGCCAGACGGAGTCTTCACAGTAACTACATCGCCTATTTCCTTAGCTACCAAAGCTCTAGCTATAGGAGACTGATATGAAATTTTGTTAAGTTTTATATCAGATTCATCATCTCCAACTATTTGATAATGAACCAATTGATCTGTCTCTAGATTAATGATGTGTACTGTGCTGCCAAAAATTACTTTATCTCCAGCAGGGATCTCAGTAATGTCGATAATCTGCACATTGCTGAATTTAGACTCAATTTCCTGGATACGGCCCTCCGCAAAACCTTGCTGCTCTCGAGCCGCATGATATTCAGCGTTCTCTTTCAGGTCGCCATGCGCCCTCGCTTCAGCAATTGCTGCAATAATTCTAGGGCGATCAACCTTTTTTAACCTTTCTAATTCAGCGCGAAGGCTTTCAGACCCAGATAACGTCATAGGCACCTTGCTCATTTCTTACCTCCTAAATGCAAGTTTTGCAGTTTATTAACTTTTATCTCACCTTTGATTTCAAGCGCCATACAAACTGCCTCTCCACCTGCTAGGGTTGTCGTATAGTAAACCCCATGCTGTTCAGCACTCGACCGAATTGGAGCAGAGGCTGCAATTGCTTGTCGGCCCTCAGTTGTATTAACAATCAGATTAATCTGATCATTTTTAATCATATCAACAATATGAGGACGACCCTCTTGAACCTTATTTACAACTTCTACAGCAAAACCGGCGTCTATCAAAACTTTTGATGTACCTTTTGTTGCTACTAAATTAAATCCACAATTTATTAAACTGGAGGCAACACTAACGATGCCGCTTTTATCTGGGTCTCTCACACTCAAAAAAGCTGTCCCTTCTGAAGGTATCGGATTTCCGGCACCCAGTTCCGCTTTAAGGTAGGCTTCAGCAAAGGTATGACCAACACCCATAGTTTCCCCTGTAGATTTCATTTCTGGGCCAAGAATAGGGTCTATACCTGGGAATTTATTGAAGGGCAGCACAGCCTCTTTGACGCTGAAAAAACTAGGCGTTATCTCATCAGTAAAACCTTGGTCTTTAAGAGAAATGTCAACCATGCAGCGAGCGGCCACTTTAGCTAAAGAAACCCCTATGCATTTAGATACAAAAGGTACAGTCCTAGATGCACGAGGATTTACTTCAATGACATAAATTTTCTTGTCTTGCCAAGCCAATTGCACATTCATTAATCCTTTAACCTGCAATTCAACAGCCATAGTTTTTACGATTTTACGCATCTCATCTTGAACATCATCTGGAAGGCTATAGGGTGGCAAAGCGCAGGCAGAATCGCCAGAATGAATGCCCGCCTGCTCAATATGTTGCATAATTGCACCAATGACGACATCTTTCCCGTCAGATACAGCATCTATATCTACCTCAACAGCAGAAGACAAAAAATAATCTAGTAGTATAGGGGTGTCATCTGATACTTTAACAGCCTGCTCCATATAGCGAGACAGTTCGTCTTCCTTGTAAACAATTTCCATTGCTCTCCCCCCCAGCACATATGATGGGCGGACAACCAAAGGATAGCCAATATTTGCAGCTGCACTTGTCGCAGCTGCAACAGATCGCACGATAGCATTTGGAGGCTGCAGCAGTTTTAGCTTGTCAATCATCTTCTGAAAGCGCTCTCGATCTTCTGCTAGATCAATAGCATCAGGAGTTGTACCGATAATAGGAACACCCTCATCTTCAAGAGCTTGAGCCAGCTTTAACGGTGTCTGCCCGCCAAACTGCACGATTACACCTTTAGGTTTCTCAACATTTACAATCTCCAATACATCTTCAAGTGTAACTGGTTCAAAATACAGTCGATCAGAGGTATCGTAATCAGTAGAAACTGTTTCTGGGTTACAATTAACCATAATACTTTCATAACCCGCTTCATGCATTGCAAGAGCAGCATGCACACAACAATAATCAAACTCTATACCCTGTCCAATTCGATTAGGTCCCCCACCTAAAACTAAAATTTTATCACGCACAGAAGGTTGCGCTTCGCATTCCTCTTCATAAGAGGAATACATGTAAGCTGTGGAGGTTTCAAACTCACCTGCGCATGTATCTACACGCTTAAATACTGGGCGTATATTTGCTTGATGACGAGCATCTCTAAAATCCTTCTCACTGACGTTTAGCAGCACTGATAGGCGCTTATCAGAAAATCCTTTGCGCTTAAGGCGAAGCAAGTAACTTGTGCTAATGTCGCTCAAAGAAATATCCTTAAGAGAAGCTTCTTCTCGGATGAGATCTTCAATCTGACAAAGAAACCAGGGATCAATAGCTGTGAGACTAAATACCTCGGACACATCCATGCCTGACCGAAAAGCATCTCCGACATACCAAATACGTTCTGACCCAGGAACACTTAACTGCTGTCGCAGTTCAACCAGATCATCTTTTGATATAACTTCTATCTTTTCCTCAAAACCTGCTGATCCCACCTCTAGGCCGCGAAGAGCTTTTTGGAGAGACTCCTGAAAAGTACGGCCAATAGACATGACCTCTCCAACCGACTTCATTTGTGTGGTTAATTTAGCGTCAGCCTGGTTAAATTTTTCAAAAGCGAATCGAGGAATTTTTGTCACTACATAGTCAATACTGGGCTCAAAAGAGGCTGGAGTGGCGCCCCTTGTGATGTCGTTCTGAAGCTCATCAAGAGTGTAACCAACTGCCAATTTTGCTGCGACTTTCGCAATAGGAAAGCCTGTTGCCTTTGATGCTAGAGCAGAAGAGCGAGATACTCTTGGGTTCATTTCAATAACAACCATCCTGCCATCATCCGGATTCACCGCAAACTGAACATTAGAGCCACCGGTCTCGATACCAATTTCTCGCAAGACTGCAATGGAAGCATTGCGCATAATTTGAAATTCTTTGTCTGTAAGCGTCTGAGCAGGGGCAACTGTAATAGAGTCACCGGTATGAACCCCCATGGGGTCTAGATTCTCAATCGAGCAAACGATAATACAATTATCATTCTTATCTCGTACTACTTCCATCTCGAATTCTTTCCACCCAAGCAAAGACTCATCAATCAATAGCTCATTAGTAGGCGATAGCTCCAGTCCGCGCTGACATATTTCAACAAATTCCTCTCGATTATATGCTATGCCTCCGCCTGAGCCTCCCATGGTAAATGACGGCCTGATGATACAGGGATAGCCGAAAAGATCTGGCACTGTAAGTGCTTCATCTAAGGTATGAACGATAAGTGCTCTGGCAGTTTCCAGCCCAATTTTTTCCATCGCGACAGCAAAAAGACTCCGATCTTCTGCTTTCTTAATTGCATTTTGGTCCGCGCCGATCATTTCTACGCCAAACTTATCTAAAACGCCCTCTCGATGAAGGTCTAAAGCACAATTTAGTGCTGTCTGACCCCCCATAGTGGGCAATAGCGCATCTGGCCTCTCTTCTTCAATAATCTTGGCAACAGTACGCCACTCTACCGGTTCAATGTAAGTAGCATGAGCCATTGAGGGGTCTGTCATTATGGTGGCGGGGTTGGAGTTTACAAGAATAACTCGGAAACCCTCCTCCCTTAGCGCTTTACAAGCTTGTGCGCCCGAATAGTCAAATTCACAGGCTTGACCTATTACAATAGGTCCTGCCCCAAGAATCAAAACACTTGTAATATCAGTTCTTTTTGGCATAAATTATCAATTACTTTATGTTGCAGTTATATTTTTTCCCACAAATTATGAATAGGGAAAGTCCACATATAATCACGCCATAGTCTCATTGGGCGCAATAACTAAAATTCCACTAATCCCGATCACAATAATTTTTAATGAGCTCAAAAAAATGATCAAACAACAACGAAGCTTCATGTGGGCCAGGGCTAGCTTCAGGGTGCCCTTGGAAACCAAAAGCCGCTTTATCTGTTCGATGTATGCCCTGAAGTGACTGATCAAACAATGAGTAGTGTGTAGCACGAAGTGTCGGCGGGAGAGACGTCTCGTCAATGGAAAAACCATGATTTTGACTAGTAATAATGACTTTCCCAGTTTCAATGTCCTTAACTGGATGGTTTGCGCCATGATGACCAAATTTCATTTTTATAGTCTTTGCGCCGCTCGCTAAAGCCAATAGCTGATGGCCTAAGCAGATTCCAAATACTGGGATATTTGTCTGCAAAATTTCTTTGATAGCGTTGACCGCATAATCACAAGGCTCAGGGTCTCCTGGTCCGTTAGATAGAAATATGCCGTCAGGACTCATATCTAAAACTTTACCTGCAGCCGTGTGAGCAGGAACAACTGTTAGTTCAGCCCCGCGCTCAGCTAGCATTCGTAAAATATTCCGTTTTACCCCGAAATCATAGACTACTAGATTGTATGGTTTTTTGCGCTTAGATTTTTGGTGACCGAAGCCGAGCTCCCAAACACCATCAGTCCACTTGTAGGTACTAGTTGTTGTGACCTCCGTTGCGAGATCTACTCCTTTTAGGCCACCAAAATCTCGAGCGGCATGCAACGCTTTTTCTTCATCAATATCTCCAGCCATAATACAACCGTTCTGAGCTCCAGTTTCCCTCAGAATTCGAGTTAACTTTCGTGTATCTATGTCTGAAATGCCTAATATGTTTTTTTCTTTCAGATAAGTATCCAAGCTACATTCAGAACGAAAGTTGCTAGCCAAGTCAGGCAGGCTCCTTATCACTAAGCCGGTAGCCCAAATGCGTGGCGACTCTTCATCTTCAGTATTTATTCCAGTATTACCAATATGAGGATATGTGAAGGTGATGATTTGACGTGCGTAAGATGGGTCAGTAAGAATTTCTTGGTAGCCGGTCATTGCTGTGTTGAAAACCACCTCTCCATTGGACAAGCCTTCGGCCCCAATGGATCTGCCTTTAAAAATAGTACCATCTTGAAGAACCAAGATAGCTGACCGATAGGAATCGGTGTTCAATACAATCTCCTTAACGACAGATATCAATTACCGGCAACACAGGTAACCAAGCTTAAATTTATTTTCCAACTCATACAATATCGATTAAAACAAACACCAAGCAACAAAAAGCGAGGTGAAACAACTTGTCTCACCTCGCCTCTAAATACTAGATTTCAGCTGCCTAATATTTGGCTTTAGGATGCTAATATAGTGCTAACAAATATACGAATATTTTAGGCTAACGACTGCAGGCTGTCCAGACAATACTAGCTCAATGATCGCCTTATCATTTAAGGTCAAGCACATCCTGCATGTCATAAATCCCTGGGGGTTTGTTAACCACCCATTCGGCCGCCCTAATGGCTCCACGAGCGAACGACATGCGGCTAGAGGCCTTATGGGTAATTTCAATCCGCTCTCCTTCTGCAGCAAAAATCACGGTATGATCCCCTACAATATCCCCTGCTCTTATGGTTGAGAAACCAATAGTTTTTTGATTTCTTTCCCCCGTTTGTCCTTCACGTCCGTATACCGCTGCCTCCTTTAGGTCTAGATCCATTGCGCTCGCAACGATCTCCCCCATACTTAATGCCGTGCCTGATGGTGCGTCTATCTTGTGTCTATGATGAGCCTCGTGAATTTCAACATCTACGTCTTTACCCATCACTCGAGCAGCCAGATCAATTAACTTAAAGCATAAGTTCACACCCATACTAAAGTTTGAAGCCATGCATAACGGAATCTTCTCGGCGATTGAAAGCAATTGATTTTTTTGGATGTCTGTAAACCCAGTCGTCCCAACGATCAGATTTTTTTCTTTTTCACCGCAGAAGTTAGCATGAAAAAGAGTAGCCTCAGTAGAACTAAAATCAACTAATACATCAAAATCATCGACAACATCTCGAATATCGCCCGTCAGCAAAACACCTAAACACCCAATACCGGCAAGATCACCTGCATCGGAGCCTATGAGCGGACTATCTGATTTCACAATTGCAGCTGTTAGTACAGTGCCAGAATTGATAGTCGCAGCCTCGATTAAAGCTTTTCCCATTCTGCCTGCGGCACCAGTTACTGCAATTCTTGTGGGGTTATTTCTCATAACATCAACGGTCTTATATTTAGAGTTTTTAGGGACAAAAAATATTAATCAGTGCTCTTTCACCAACACTTTAATACAACCACATCAACATTAGCCATCAATAG
>JBLHWD010000032.1:0-7630 GCA_047628995.1 Saprospiraceae bacterium
TATGTCCCAAAAGTTTACTGGGAATACACCAACCAAAAAGTAATGGTGATGGAGCAAATTTATGCAACGCCCGTCACAGATATGGAGGTATTACGAAAAAATAATGCCGACTTTAAGATACTTGCTGAAAGGGGTGTAGAGATTTTTTTTACGCAGGTTTTTGAGCATAATTTTTTTCATGCTGATATGCATCCAGGAAATATTTTTGTGGACTGCAGCAATCCAAAAGAGCCAAAATATCTTGCAATTGATTGCGCGATCATGGGGACCCTCACAGATTCAGATCAATATTATTTAGCGCGCAATCTTCTCGCTATTTTCCGACGCGACTATCGTCAGGTAGCGGAATTACATATCTTGTCTGGTTGGGTTCCTGACAACACCAACATAGGCGAATTTACCTCTGCAATTCGATCTGTTTGCGAACCTATTTTTGGCCGCCCATTACGAGAAATTTCGTTCGGGTACATTTTGGTTAGCTTATTTCAAACTGCACGCCGTTTTGACATGGAGGTACAGCCATCTCTTGTTTTACTACAAAAAACATTACTAAACATAGAGGGGCTTGGAAGACAACTTTATCCAGACTTAGACTTATGGGAAACTGCCCACCCTTTTTTGGAGCGCTGGCTGAAAGCACGTTTTAAACCAAAAGCTCTTATTGAAAAACTAAAGCGCTATGGGCCAGAGTGGCTAGAGCAATTTCCACAGATACCGCAACTTATTTTTCAAGGGCTTGAAAACCTTAACGTTAACAAAAAAATCTCTGTTTCTCAGACAGCGTCACCCAATTTATCTGTTAAAAAATTAAGGGCAGAAAACTGGGTAGGCTTAAGCTTAATAGGTGTTGGGCTAGGTTTAGGTTTTTCTAGCTGGGCAGAAGCAGTCAGCAACATATCTCAAAATAGCCTAATTTTGACTGGCACGGGGTTAACCCTTTTGCTGGTAAGAAAATGGCGTCAATAATACGAATTATATTGGCTTTAGGGACTTAATGTCGATTTACCTAAGAATCAATATTGCTGATATATTAACAAGTGTCATAATAAGAACTATGAATAGTTTTATTGAGGAAATAATTTGGGATGAAAACGGCCTACTTCCGGTCGTGGCACAAGATGCCAATTCAGGTAGCATCTTAATGGTTGCCTGGATGAGCCGTGAGGCGCTAACGCTTACAGTTAAGGAGCAACGCGCAGTCTACTGGTCTCGATCTCGCAAAAAATTATGGCGTAAGGGTGAAGAGTCTGGGCATATTCAGCATATAAAAGAAATACGGCTTGACTGTGATGGTGATGTGCTGGTTTTAAAAGTAGAACAGTCAGGAGGTGTAGCCTGTCACACTGGTAGGGCTTCATGTTTTTACAGAGTAATGAGTGATGGAGAGTGGGTTACAGTAGACCCTGTAATTAAAAATCCAAGAGAGATTTATAGATGAGCATTGATGTACTAGCTGAATTAACTAAAGTTATTGAAAGCAGAAGAGAGTCCGACCCCAAAGACTCGTATGTAGCCAGCCTTCATCATCAAGGGTTAAATAAAATTCTAGAGAAAGTTGGAGAAGAAAGTGTCGAAACTCTTTTAGCAGCGCGCGATGCAGAGCAAACCGGAAATACTGAAAAATTAGTTTATGAAACAGCAGACTTATGGTTTCACTCATTGGTTATGCTGTCTCATCTTGGAGAGAGTGCCCAGTCAGTGATTAAAGAGCTAGAACGCAGATTTGACCTATCGGGACTGAAAGAAAAGAAGCAAAGAAATAAAAAATAAAGAGATTATTTTAGACAATTTAGAACAAAAAAAGAGATACTACTATGATACCTGGCTGGCAAGAACTTCTAATCATTTTGGTCATTGTTGCGATAATTTTTGGTACAAAAAAAATTCGTAGCATTGGCTCTGATATAGGCGGAGCAGTAAAAGGCTTTAAGGATTCTATATCAAATGAAGATGCCAAAGCCGCGGCTAGCAAAAAACATAGCGCCGGCGAAAAAACGACTACAAAATAACTAGTGCATAATTCGAGCGACTGATTAGATAACGCCTTGAGTGCTCAAAAATGGGGTTGATTCATGTTTGACATTGGCTTTATGGAGCTGCTTCTGATGGCTGTAGTATCCTTAATTGTGATGGGACCAAAACGATTACCTCAAGCAGTTCGGTTTATCAGTCTTTGGCTAGGAAGGCTCAAGCAAGTTTTTTCATCAGCGCGTAAGCAGCTGGAGGACGAAGTAGGTATAGATGATATTAAACGGCAACTTCATAACGAACAGGTTATGCGCGATCTAAATACATCAGGAACTGCAATTAAAGACATTGTTTCTACCACTCCTACCAATAACTCAAAATGACTGGCCAACGACCATCTAATCAGTCCATGGTGACCCATCTCCTAGAAGCAAGAAGCCGCTTATTACGGTGTGTACTGGTAATTGTTGTTCTTTTTTTAGGCTTGTTTGCTTATAGCAACGAGCTCTATCTTTATATATCAGAGCCACTGACTGCTCATCTTCCCGCAGCATCCTCAATGATCGCCACTGATGTAACCTCACCATTCCTGACGCCGTTCAAGCTAACGCTAGTGCTATCAATATTTGCTGCTATGCCTTTTATTCTTTATCAAACATGGAGTTTTATAGCCCCCGGACTATACAAGCGTGAAAAAAAAATAGCGGTGCCTTTGTTTCTTTCCAGCGTTCTTCTTTTTTATGGAGGAATGGCTTTTGCCTACCATCTCGTCTTCCCTCTTATATTTATATTTTTTACCAGCGCAAGCCCAGAGGGGGTGATGGTAATGACGGATATTCGAAGTTACTTAGATTTTGTTCTTAAGCTATTTTTTGCATTCGGACTTAGCTTCGAAATTCCTGTTGCAGTAGTAATTTTGTCGCGGGTGGGCCTGGTAAATCCAGCTCAATTAGCAAAGAAGCGGCCCTATGTATTTGTCTTATGTTTTGCTCTAGGCATGCTGCTAACTCCGCCTGATATAATCTCGCAAATTCTTTTAGCAATACCCATGTGGCTATTATTTGAACTAGGCATAGTTCTTGGCAAGCTGATCAAGCCGACAAAAACAGAGAAGCCCTCTGAGTGAGCTATTTTTTTACTAGAGCCCAAAGTTTGTCAATGCCGTGCTGCAAGAAAACTAATTTCTCAACTACAGGGCTTTTATAGCTCATTCCATACAGCCTTGCTAAATCTATTCCTGGGTGACCGAAAGCAGCATACTCCCAATCAATAAGAAACAACCCGCTATCATTTTCTATTACATTGCCTTGAATAATATCATGGTGATTGATTACCGGGGTCCAAACTTTCTTATCTATTGATGCAGCCACCTCAAGCAGCCTGCTGCAAAGTGAGCCCTCTAGAGCAATGGTGCCCGGGGATAACTGCTGTATGTAGTTATAGCAATAATTCAAATAATTTCTTTTTACAACATACTGCGGGAGTTTTACGTTATGAATTTTTTTTATGATCTTACTAATTTTTTCTTTGTTTGATGATATATGGAAATCATTTTCAAGCCACTGGTAACCTTCAACATAGCCGCTAACTAAAAAATCTTCATTCAGAAATAAAATTTCAGGCAGGAAGTCCAAGCCATGAAGCAGAGAAAGGATTTGAATTTCCTGAGAACGATTAATGCCTAAATTTTTAAAGTCTTTGTTATTTATTCTGATTACCATCCGGTGCTTCCCAGATTCAATCAAAAAAGACCGGTTAGTGAGCCCCCCAAACAGTTCTCGAACAACTTTTGGCTCTTCAATCAGCAGAATTTTCCAGTCTTTCCAGCCAGAAAGAGCCTGTTCTACCTTATTCAAGAATCAGCCTGCATAAGATACCGCTTACGCCAAGTACGGTACCCCAAAACAGCTAGCATTACATAGCAGGCAAAAAGTATTGCAGTTTGATACAAGTCCTGACTAAAATACAAATAAATCGATACTGCATCGATAAAAATCCAATATAGCCAATTTTCAAGAATTTTTCTGGCAACCATCGCTGTTGCCACTATTGATCCTAAGGTTGTAAAGGAGTCTAAATATGGCAATTGCGCATCAGTATACAGTGCCAAAAAATACCCTGAGCCCAACGAACCCAAGCCAACTACACCGATGACTGCAACATGATGCACGGGTCGAAAGCATGAGATAGGCAGAATTTTCTGTTGAGTCCCACCTTTGCGCCACTGTTGCCAGCCGTATACAGATACCAAAAGGTAGTAGGCATTCAACAAAGAAACCATATATAGTTTGGCATCAAAGAAAATCCACACATAGATTGCTGCGCTAAAAAAAACAAAACACCAACACCAACTATTTTCTTTAATAGCAAATATTAAATAACCAACAGCCAGAACTACTGCTAATGTCTCAAGAGATATCCAACTTAAGTCCAGCAAACTCTGCATGATCATAGCGCCTTATATCCCGAAACATACATCACCATATCAAACACCACAACAAGCACATACTCTTTGGGTGCTTTGTAATTCTTATAATTTTAAAAATTAAATTTAGCTGTTGCGCCTAGGACTCGCGGTTCGCCAAACTGATAGTACGGCTCTAGTGCATAATTTTTGCGAGGATCATTACCAAAACTTCCAAATCCCCGCACAATGACATCCTTGTTTGTTAGGTTTCGCCCCCAAAGAGAGAAATCCCAATTGCCTAACCTATAGTTCAACCGAGAATTCAGCAACTCATAGCGATTAGATTTAGCATTATGCCGAGGGGAAAGATGGAACGCCTCTTTTCCCTCTAACTCTAGTGCAGCAGAAATATTAGCTGAAAGCCCTACTTCAACACCAAGGGAAAATTGATATGAAGGAGCATGTGCCTGTTTATGTCCGCTGAGATCCTTAGGTACTGGATTGGCTGCAGACCTATTAACTTCAACATGCGCATTACTTTCATAATCTCCAAATGTTGCTCTTAGTAGTCCTAGGCTACCATGGAGATTGACATTATCGAGAGGAGTCCAGTTTAATTCTAATTCGGCACCATAGTTAGTGCCCTTTTCAGCATTTTCAATATAATCAGTGAATGTGCACGCTCCCCCTCCGGAGCAATCTACCAAGGATTGCTTAACCTGCATGTTCCTTCGTTGTTGATAAAATACTGCTAATTGACCGTTCAATTCACCATCAAGCCAATCTACTTTTACGCCAGTCTCATAATTCCATAAATATTCAGTATCAAACTTCGTATTTTTAGAGTCTAGAGACGAGCTGCTGTTAACACCGCCTGCTTTATAGCCCCTTGAAACCAATCCATAAATCATAGTATCGTTTGTTGCAAAGTACTCTAACCCTAATCGCCCTCCCCAAAGGCGCTCGCCCTTATCGTGACTAACAGTCGACCCACCCATATAATCTGCATGCCGGTATTCTAGTCTCAATCCAGTAGTTAGTTTTAACTTGTCGCTAAGATAGCTTCCTAATTGTCCATAGATAGCGTAATTTTTGGTATCAAAGTCGCTGGAAAAATCAGAATCATAAGTCCACTCTCGCAACAAAGACTCCTCTTGATCTCGAAAATAAACCCCCAAAACCCAATCAGTTGAGTCATCAAAAATTAACCCCTCCTCATTTGATACTAAGCGAAAATCTACTGTCGTTGCTATTCTATCGCGCAAATAGTTATCGGTTGATTTATATGCGGAGCCACCGCATGAATAATCTGCACATATCGCTGAATAGCTCCAGTCTTCATCGAAGCCATATTCTAAATCGCTACTTGAATAACTCATCAAAGAAATAACATCAAACTGGCTGTTATTTTTCCATTCGCTTTCTATAGAAAATGCTAGTGTTTCCTGGCGATCATGGCCGGGTTGGTCAGAAAAAGTGTGGCGCGTATTATCTAGTGAGAAGCTGTCGTAGCCATTTTCTGCATTAACATAAAGTCCAACAAGCTTAATATTAAGATACTCCCTTGCCTGCCAGTGCAGCTTTCCTCGGATAGTCTGTTCATCAATATTATTTGTATCATGTCGATCAAGAAAATCATTTTTCACATAGCCATCTCTTTTAGACTGCTGTGCAGCTAGACGATATCCTATATTTTCTGTTATAGGACCACTAAATACAGTAGAAACTGTTCTAGCCTCATATTCAGCAAACGATGTTTCCACGCTACCTTCAAATTTCTCTGAAGGGTCATTAGATTGAATATCAATCAGTCCCGCCATAGCATTCGCGCCATAACTTGTTCCCTGAGGGCCTCTGTGAACTTCTATTTGCTTTACATCCAACGTAGTAGCAGCCCCACCTACTCCGCTGAAATCAATCCCATCTAAAAAAAGCCCAACTGAAGCATTTACAGGTTCAACAAACTGACTACGTTCACCGATTCCACGGATCTGAAAGAACTTGCCTCTTGACGAGCCGCTGGAAAAATTTACATTAGGTGCAAGATTGAGCAGCTGCTCAACATGCTGAGCATCACGCTGATTAATCATCTTGCTGTTAATCACAGTGATGCTATTCCCGGTATCCATTAATTTTATATCACGAAATTCTGCTGTAACGACAACCTCTTCAATTAAATCATTTCTTGAGGTCTCATTACCAGGTCTTTGATATTGGGTGCTAATAGGAGTAAATATGGGCTCGCTAGATGCGAAAGTATTTTGGGCTCCTAGCTGAATTAGAGCGCCCAAAATAACTACGAGTATTGCTGTTATCTTTTTATTTATCAAATACATATAAGTCTCATTAACATCTGTTAAGAGACCCGGAAGGGGAAAAGATTGAACGTTAGGTACTGCGCCCTATCCCTACGCCGGCACTATCCGGATCAGGTTCAAAGGGTCCATCCGCAGATGTCTCAGGCTTTCGCCTCCCCTTAGGAGTATCACCATTAAGGTGATGGTGGATAATCTTACAGATTTATTTTTAGATGACAACTGAAAAATCTACAATGGTAATGGTTGCTTAAAAACTTAGGTATAAAGAGAGGCGCAAGCGATAAACTTCATGATTGATAAAAAAATCATTTAACTCTAGCGGATGATTCTAGTAATTTTATGGCATAGTTTACCTAGTGAGGCTGGCAATAAGCATACCCCACCAGTATAATTCAGCCAATTACAGAGACTACAGATCAAGCAAAATATAGAAATGCTGAAAAGTGCATTTATGCCAACACCACACAACTACGAGAAAATAAAAGACATGAGCTACAATAAAATTCCTCCTGGAAAGCACCTTCCCGATGATATCAACGTGGTTATAGAGATACCAGCCAACCATAGCCCCATAAAATATGAAGTTGATAAAGATTCGGATGCTATTTTTGTAGATCGCTTTGTAGCGACGCCAATGTTCTACCCGGCAAACTATGGGTACATACCCCAAACGCTTTCTGAGGACGGGGACCCTCTGGATGTCTTAGTTGTTACACCCTATCCTGTAATGCCAGGTTCAGTTGTTCGTAGTCGATCTATCGGGATACTGAATATGTCGGATGAGTCCGGTGTTGATGCCAAGTTACTAGCTGTGCCTAATACGAAACTGACCAAGTTATATGATCATGTGCAAGAAATCAGCGATCTACCAGAACTGCTAATCCAGCAAATACAGCACTATTTCGAAAACTATAAGACTCTTGAATCAGGAAAGTGG
>JBLHWD010000033.1:0-7606 GCA_047628995.1 Saprospiraceae bacterium
TATGCAAAACAAGGCTTTTCCTTTGCCTGTTATGCGCAAAGTTGGCGGAAACCAAGTTCAAGAAGTAAGAATGATTGAATATCCATACTTTGCAGATATTCGGTCCAAGGGATTTAATAGTGAAAACCCTATTACTTCCAACCTAGAGCAAGTCACAATGGCTTGGAGCTCACCAATTACTGTAGACAGCATGAACAACAGCTCAAGAGAAGTGGTTGAGCTGATAAGAACCTCCGATAGATCGTGGCTTTCAAACGACACCGAAATTATGCCGGAAATAGATAACGAAGGTGTGGCACCGTTTAGTCGAACTGGTGACTTTGGCTCCCATTTACTTGGCGTTGCTACGAAAGGTGTCTTTACTTCGTACTTTACAGAAAAGAAATCTCCAATTGGCTCGGAAGTTGTCGATGGTGAGCAGGCTGCTATTTCACGGAATGTATTGGAAAAGTCTCCAGCAGCATCACAAATTATACTTTTTAGCTCTAATGATTTTCTCAGGGACCAAACGCTAACAATTGCAAACTCAGCTATTGGAAGCGAGTACCGAGGAAGTATGGATCTTATTGCCAATACTGTAGATTGGGCTCTTGAGGATGCCGGCCTTTTAAGTATTCGTTCGCGTGGCCACTTTAATCGTACACTACCCTCAATCGAGTACAGCTCACAATTGTTTTGGGAATATTTAAACTATGGGCTGGTCGTTACTGCACTTCTTGCGATAGCTCTTATAAGAAGACGCCGAAAAAAGATCAAACAACTTCGCTACACAAACCTACTAACCCGATAAAGGAGAGCGAAAATGAAACAGCTAAAATTCTGGCTATCAAGTCTACTAATACTGCAATTGCTGATCGCTCTAGCTCTTCTTTGGAGCAACTATCTTGAGTCTGAAGACAATAAACCCAAGCCATTACTTGACGTTAAATGGATGGACGTCAACAAATTTACAATAGAAGATAAAAGTGGGGGCATTACCTTCATAAAGTCCGGTGCATCATGGGCCTTATCAAACCAAGCGTTACCTGTAAGTGATAACTCTATTAATAAATTTCTTCTTAACTTGAAATTACTTAAAACTGGCTGGCCAGTTGCAACTTTAAGTGCCAGTCACATAAGGTTTGAGGTGTCAGATAGTAAATTTGTAAGGCGTGTAGAGCTTTTCAATAACGACATTTCTGTTGGAAAGTTGCTATTCGGGAGCTCAATCGGCCTTGGCCAGTCAAATGTTCGCCGTATTGATGATGACAATATATACAATGCTCGATTAGATACACTTGATATTAGCGCAAATATTGAAGAATGGTGCTGATTACCGACTAAAAAGGATTGGTGCAACTTGGGAATTCGACCGATCAGGGCCCTCTATTCTTTTAGGAAATAGCTCCTATGGTAGACTGGATCAAAACAAAGTAGCTGAATTAGACCAGGCCTTATCCAACCTAAAGATTCTTAAAATTTCTTCATTCAAACCAAACCCTCAATCTGATGTTATTGAAAAAATTCAAATAAATGTTACTGACGACAAGGGTAGCTGGGTTTACATTTTTATTAAGACTGATCACAGTTTCTATGTGACTAGAAACGATAGAGAGGAGTACTTTACTATCCATCAGGCCATATATGAAAATATAGCCGGCGTAACAAAATCTAAACTAGTGGTTGGCACACCCATAATAAACTCTAGTCTTAACTAATCTTACAGATTACTTAGAAATAACTGCTGGTAGTTACAGGTTGTTGCCTCGCAAACCTCCTCTAGAGTGATTCCTCTAATTTGAGCAATCATTTTTGCTACTTCTAGCACGTATTTTGGTTCATTTTTCACACCCCTGTACGGGACAGGTGCCAGCCATGGTGAGTCGGTTTCTATTAGCATTCTATTTAAAGGTATCTTTCTTGCTACGTCCCTAAGATTACCCGCATTAGCAAAAGTAACAATTCCAGAAAAAGATATATAAAAATTCAAATCTATAGCATCAAGTGCCATCTCTAATGTCTCGGTAAAACAATGCAGCACACCTCCAGAATTTTTATTAGCATGATCACGCAAAATACTAATTGTTTCTTTTTGCGCATTTCTAGTGTGCACTATCACGGGCTTTAAGAGCTCGCCAGCAGCTTGAAGGTGAACGATAAAGCTCTCTTTTTGCCAATCTGCAGACTCTTTCCCGTAATGATTATCAAGCCCTGTTTCCCCTATTGCAACGACTTTGGGATGACTAGCTATCGCCACTAGCTCGTCGGTGGTGGGGATAACAGGAAGAGACTCTTGCAAAGGATGCACGCCAATCGATACATCAACATCATCATATTTTTTACTTAAATCAAGAATCAGCTTGGAGGACTGAATATCAACACCAACGCTCAGAAAGCGATGTACACCGGCTTTTCTAGCGGCATCGAGTAGTCGATCAAGAGAATTACCGTAATCACTTAGGTCGAGGTGGTCGAGGTGGCAGTGGGAATCTATGAGCACGAGTATCCTTATTTGCTACTTCTTAGTTGTTAAATATTTGGATTGGGCTTTTGCGGAGGCTTTGATTTATTGGTAATAAAAATTTGCTTCCAGTTAATTAATAACTCTTCCCAAATTAATAGTAAATTGAGATTAGCTGGACTAGTTGCCAGTATTCGAGATTGAGCCAGTTTATCCATATACCGGAAAGATAGAACCGGATAAGTAATTTTTATTCCAGATTTTATCTCAGCAACTAGCTTGTAATAGAGCCAATCTAGAGCCATGCGAGAGTCAATTCCTTTGCATATCTCAGCAGCAATGATGGGAGAAATGCTCCCTGCAGCTAGACTGTCTAGGAGATCATCAAATTTACGTCGAGTCACAAGAAGATCAGATCCTACAAGCTTAGAGGCCATTAACGGCCTTCCATTAGCATATTGAATTAACTCATCTATATTATCTCTATCTGGATACTTTTTTGATAACCATAATTGCACTTCAGCATGAAGAGGCACTGGGAACTTAACTACCTGACATCTACTCTTTATAGTTGCCATGAGTCTACCGGGGTCATGAGAAACTAATAATATTAAAGTTTTTTTTCTAGGCTCTTCAAGGTTTTTTAATAGCGCATTAGCCGCATTATTATTTAATGATTCTGCAGGATTGATGATTACTACCTTCCAGCCACCCTGTTGGGAAGTTTGTCCAAAAAAGGTGTTCAGATCACGAATGGAGTCAACGCGAATAGCTTTGCCTCGGCTGTCCGGCTGTAATTGTATTAAATCAGGATGATTGCCTGCCAAAAATAGACTACATGATTTGCAATGACCGCAAGAATGACCACCTGAAGGCGCAACACATAAAACCCTCTGGGCAAGGGTTAAAGAGAACCGCTCTTTACCGAGATCGCTTGGACCAACTAAGCTTATGGCATGGGGTAGCTGATTAAGCTCAATCTGAGAGCTTAATTGACTCCACTGAAGACCCTGCCAAGGGAAAATACCGGCAAGCGTATCATAAGTAGTTTTCGGCATAACTTATGCTGTCTCGCTTAAAAAAACTTCCAACGTATCTTTAACTTGTAGCTGAACCTCAAGTAATGTCTTTGAGGCATCAATAAGCCTGTACTGCTCCGGAAAATCGGATGATTTTGACAGATAACTATTTCTCACTCGCTGAAAAAACTCCACTTTTTCTTGCTCAAAGCGATCAGGCTTACTCCGATTCAAGGCCCTTTCTAAGCCTTGGTTTACTGGAATATCTAATAATAAAGTTAGGTCTGGACGCAAATCTCCCTGAACAAGACTCTCTAGAATAGAAATTCTTTTATATGGAACACCCCTCCCTCCTCCCTGATACGCATATGTCGCATCAGTAAAGCGGTCGCATACCACCCATTCCCCTCGACGCAAACTTGGCATTATCACTTCAGCAAGATGTTGAGCTCGCGCAGCAAACATCAATAGAAGCTCTGTGTTCTCGTGCACTAATTCATCTCTAGGAGACAAAAGAAGGTCGCGAATATCTTCTCCGATCGGAGTTCCTCCGGGCTCTCGAGTAGAGATGTAGCTTATATTTTTCCTATTCAGCCATTCCTCAATAAAAGTCATATTAGTCGTTTTCCCAACACCCTCTATCCCTTCAATAGTGATAAACTTTCCTAATTTTTTATTCATAAGCAACTAACTTGGCCTCATAGGCTGAAATGGTAGCCTGATTTTTGTTTTAGTTTAACTGCCTGCAGATATTCCTTTAGAATACCAAGGAAAAAGGGCTGCACATCCCCGCTCCCGCTCAAATTTTTAAGACTTACTGATAGCCTGGAAAAGCGCTGTAGAGGGCATTTTGTAACTTTATAGTGCCTGCACCGACAGCCCAGCTACATGAGCCTTCAAGAGATACCACAGGGAAAATTCCGTTAATGGAGTTACAAGTAAACACCTCATCTGCTGATATCAGTGCATCCATGGGCAGCCTGCCTTCTTTAATTTTTCCGCAAACACCTGGGATTAAGTCATCTATGATATATCTGCGCATTACACCGGTTACCCCACACTCTAAAATATCAGGTGTATACCATACCCCATCCTTTGAGAGGAAAATATTACTACTTACACATTCAACGATGCAGCCACTCTGATCCAACATCAACCCATCATAATACTCGTCATTCCATTCCGCTCTAGCGATAACTTGATCCAATCGATTCAGATGCTTAATCCCAGCCAACGCTGGGGAGGAAGTTAGACGATGCTTGCAATTTTTTAGTGAAATGCCATTTTTTTTATGCAGAGAAAAATTCTTTGCCGCGGGAAACCACTGCAAGATATAAGACACAACCCTTGGTTTACTGTAAACATAGCCAGCAGAACTAATGCCTGCTGTGACAATGATCTTTATAATGCCTTCTCCAGGACTGGCTCTCAAGAGCTGGGAGAAGTATTGTCGAGCCAGCGTATCACTTACATCAATACCTATTCTTTCTGCCCCATTAATCAACCGCTGAATATGGTATTCCAGAAGAGGTGCTTTTTTTCTGTGAATTTTTATTGTTTCAAATAGACCATGACCGTAGGCAAGGCCTCGATCCTTAGCTGAAATATTACATTCTATGTCGCCGTTTACAAAACAAAGGTATTCGTTATCAGTATTCATACTTAATTAAACCAAATATGTTAAGCAATTGCAGGCAAAAAAAAGCCGCTTCACTGGAGCGGCTTCTTTAAAAATACAAGTCTAGCTTAAGTTATGTGAGATTTGAATTAATATAGTCTATCGCATTTTGGACAGTCGATATTTTTTCGGCATCTTCATCAGGAATTTCCGTATCAAATTCTTCTTCTAGAGCCATGATCAACTCTACAGTATCCAGTGAATCAGCACCAAGATCCTCAACGAAAGATGATGAAGTTTTTACATCTGCTTCTTTAACGCCAAGTTGCTCTGCAACCATCTTTGCTACACGTTCTTCAATGCTGCTCATGATATATTTATCTCCTATTCTTCAAAAAAAAATAAGCCATTAGGCTTCGCCTTCAAACCCTATAACTATGACCTAAATAATAAAAATTCTGTAAAAAGTACTCACATTAGGCGGGCATTTTACATTGAAATAACGCGCCTTGTAACCACTTGAATGAAATTCATTATTTAATTATATAAAACATATACTTACGACATGTACATGCCGCCATTTACATGAATATTCTCTCCGGTAATGTATGCTCCGGCATCTCCTGACAGAAAATTCACAACCTCTGCTATCTCCTCAGGGGCACCAAACCTACCTAACGGAACCCTCGTCAAAAGAGCATCTCGACCATCATCATTAAGATTTTTTGTCATATCTGTGTCAATAAATCCTGGAGATATACAATTAACAGTTATATTTCGCGGACCAAGCTCTCTAGCTAATGAACGAGTAAATCCACCGACACCAGCTTTTGTTGCTGAATAGTTTGTTTGTCCCGCATTACCCATAGATCCGACCACAGAGCCTATTGTAATAATCCGACCCCAACGTGCCTTCGTCATACCACGAAGGCAGGCCTTTGATAAGCGATATATAGCATTAAGATTAGTATCCATGACATCAAGCCACTCTTCATCTTTCATGCGCATCAAGATATTATCTCTAGTTATCCCTGCATTATTAACCAATATTAAAGGGGGCTCGTAGTCACTCTTAACTGACTTCATCATATGCTCAATTGAAGTCTTACTGCTGACATCCAGAATATAACCCCGACCCTTTATGTTTTTACTTTGAAACCGGTCTGATATTTTTTTTGCACCTTCATCAGTAGTTGCTGTGGCAATAACTGTTGCTCCCAAAGAGCCTAGTCCATCTGCAATAGCTGCACCTATTCCTCTGCTACCGCCTGTAATAAGGGCCACCTTACCTTCAAAATTCATATTAAAATCCTCTTTGATCTACCAGTGTAAGTAATTAGAGCCCAGACAAAGCGAGGCTTAATGAAGACACGTCCTCAGTTGAGTGTATTTTAAAAGAACTATCAATACGCTTACATAGGCCGCCCAAGACTTTACCGGCTCCGCACTCAACTAAGCTGCTAACGCCTTTATTTGACATAGCATTAATACAGTCGACCCATAACACTGGCCTGTAAATCTGCTCTATCATTAGCTCTTTGATAATTTCTGGATCTGTTTCAGTTTTAGCACTAACATTATGAACTATTAATGTATGTGGGGAGCGGAATTTAACTTTCTTAATATCTTCGTTCAATTTCTCCGCAGCGGGCTTCATTAAATTAGTATGAAAAGGTGCGCTAACAGGTATAGGCAAGACTCGCTTGGCGCCAGCCTCTCTGCAGCCCTCCATCGCCC
Organism: Saprospiraceae bacterium; assembly: GCA_047628995.1. Classification (GTDB taxonomy): domain Bacteria; phylum Pseudomonadota; class Gammaproteobacteria; order Pseudomonadales; family Porticoccaceae; genus Porticoccus. The sequence continues at coordinate 6,815 of JBLHWD010000033.1, forward strand.
TGTTGACAGCATCTATATTACCGGCAATAACTATCTGACCTGGTGAATTAAAGTTTACCGGGGTCACCTCTTCTCCTTTGCAGCTCTCGGCACAAACAACCTTAACAGCCTCATCGTTAAGACCAATGACTGCAGCCATAGCACCTTTACCAAATGGCACTGCCTCTTGCATATAGGCACCGCGGTTCTTCACTAATTGTACGGCATCACAAAACTCTACTACCCCAGAACAAACCAACGCGGACCACTCACCCAGGCTGTGTCCAGCCATTAGTTGCGGCATAGATCCGCCCTCTTTTACCCATACTCTCCATAAGGCAACGCTAGCTGCGAGCAATAAAGGCTGAGTGCGCTCAGTAAGCATAATGTCTTCTTTGGTGCCGTTTTGAGACAGATCCCAGAGGTCGTATGACAAAACATCAGAAGCCTCAAGAAATGTCTTTGTAATTATCGGGTATTTATTTGCAAGTTCCGAGAGCATCCCAATTTTCTGCGACCCTTGGCCTGGGAAAACAAAACCTAAGCCTGTATTTAGAGCGTTGACTTCCATGAGTAACTCCCAGTGTTATTTTTTATTAGTTAATCGCTAACACTATTATTTGGTGTTTAGACCTTTATCTGCTCGCGCTATAGGTTTCGGTAATTTTTCCTGAATCTGCTGAGGTAGGTTTTCTCGAGCCTCAATAATAGCTACAGACAGCGCACAGGAGAAGCCGTCAATACCTGCCCCTCCATGACTCTTCACCACAACTCCATCAAGGCCGAGGAAACTGGCGCCATTATACAAAGTAG
>JBLHWD010000034.1:0-7576 GCA_047628995.1 Saprospiraceae bacterium
GCTTGTGCAAGCTAAAATAAAAAACTTGTAACTAATATTAGTTACTTTAAAGACTAGCAAGGAGTAGATTTATGGCTCTTATTTCAATGAGACAACTATTAGACCACGCTGCTGAATGTGGATACGGTGTTCCGGCATTCAATGTAAATAATCTGGAGCAAGTGCGAGCTATAATGGGGGCTGCAGATGCTACCAATTCGCCAGTTATTCTTCAGGCTTCTGCGGGTGCTAGAAAATATGCTGGGGCCCCTTTTCTTAGGCATTTGATTCTGGCTGCTATAGAGGAATTTCCGCATATCCCAGTCTGTATGCATCAAGATCATGGCACTAGCCCCGCGATTTGTCAGCGATCTATACAGTTAGGCTTTAGTTCGGTAATGATGGACGGCTCCCTGAAGGAGGATGGAAAAACCCCGGCGTCCTATGAATATAATGTAGACATTACAAGAAAAGTAACTGAAATTGCTCATGCGTGCGGTGTTTCTGTAGAGGGTGAACTTGGCTGCCTAGGGTCCCTTGAAACTGGTCAAGCTGGCGAAGAAGATGGCGTCGGTGCAGAAGGGGTTTTATCCCATGAGCAGATGTTAACTGACCCAGAAGAGGCTGCAGATTTTGTGTCTAAAACGGGAGTAGATGCCCTTGCCATTGCCATCGGAACATCCCATGGAGCCTATAAATTTTCTCGTCCACCAACAGGAGATATTTTGGATATCGACCGCATAAAGGCTATCCATTTGCGCATTCCCAACACACACTTGGTAATGCACGGATCATCCTCAGTGCCGCAAGAGTGGCTAACGATAATTAATAAATTTGGGGGCGACATTCCAGAGACTTATGGTGTCCCAGTAGAAGAGATTATTGAAGGCATTAAGCACGGGGTCCGAAAAGTAAATATAGATACAGACCTCCGGTTGGCATCAACTGGAGCTATTAGGCGCTTTATGGCTGAAAATAAATCTGAATTTGACCCTCGAAAATACTTTGCTGAGACAACTTTGGCCATGAAAAATATATGTATTGATAGGTACGAATCCTTTGGTACTGCAGGTAACGCTGACAAAATTAAAGTCCACAGTTTAGAAAAAATGCACCAAGATTATTCCACGGGAGGACTCTCCTAACTTGAAGCTATTGTTTATGATGCTATGAAATATTAACTCCAGTCACCATTTTAGCCTCCTTCAGTTAATATGGGTTTAGAAATTTAAGTACATGGCAATAAGAATTTAATTGGATAGTTCGCTCTGATGACTTTTAGGCAACACTAATGATCAATGGTAACGTGAAAGACCTGAATGATGGCATAGCTGAAGTTATAGACCCTCTATCCCATCCATTTGATCAGCTTACACCTGATTTTATTCTTGACGCTATGGGAAGCTGTAATTATTTGAGTGATGGTAGATTGTTTCCTCTGAATAGTTACGAAAATCGCGTATATCAAATCGGTATTGAAGAAAAATCCCCAATTATTGGAAAATTTTACCGCCCAAACCGATGGAGTAGAGAACAAATTCTCGAGGAGCACCAATTTTGTTTTGAGATGATGGAGCAAGAGTTACCTGTGGTTGCTCCTTTGAAAAATGATAAAGGAGAAAGTTTATTTCAATATAAAGAATTTAATTTCGCACTATTTCCCAGAAAAGGGGGCTATGGTCCCGAGCTAGATAATTTGGATAATTTGTATTTGCTAGGGAAATTACTAGGTAGAATGCATGCTGTTGGTGCTGTAAGACCATTTAAGTTTCGCCGTGTGCTGAATAGCAGTACTTTTGGGCATGAGCCATCAAGGCTTGTGAGTGAAAAGTTTATTCCAGAAGAGCTAAAAAAATCTTACGATTCACTTATTAAAGATGTTATGCAGGCAGTAGACGAAACTATTGCCAATGCTGGAGCTGTTGATCATATCCGTGTCCATGGCGACTGCCATGCTGGCAACATCTTATGGAGGGATGGGAATGCACATTTCGTCGATCTTGATGACGCACTTATGGCTCCAGCAGTTCAGGATATATGGATGCTGCTTTCTGGAGACCGGGATCGTCAAGCTGCTCAGTTATCAGAAATTATTGATGGTTATAATGAATTCTTCGATTTTCACCCACGAGAACTCCAGCTAATTGATGCTCTTAGGACTTTAAGAATGATTAACTACACCGCTTGGATAGCCAGGCGATGGGGTGATCCGGCTTTCCCTATGGCTTTTCCTTGGTTTAACACCATTCGCTATTGGAGTGAGCATATCTTAGAGCTGAGAGAACAGTTTGCCGCGCTAAATGAACCAGCATTGCGGGTACTTTGAGTAATGGATGGATCTTCTTTTTATATGGGTCGAATAGCCTCTACGCCACTTTTTGACCCAAGTAATAACAAATCTGCCGGTCTTAAGGCAAAAAGTCCGTTAGAAACAACTCCTGCAATATGATTGAGTCGCTCCTCCAGCTCTTTGGCTGAACCTATTGGGTGGAGATGGTGGATATCTAAAATGACGTTGCCATTATCAGTTACAGTACCCTGACGATAAACAGGGTCTCCCCCCATTTTTACAATCTCTCTTGCAGCATGGCTTCTGGCCATAGGAATCACTTCAACTGGAAGCGGGAAGGCCCCTAAAGATTCAACCCATTTAGATTCGTCTGCTATACATAAGAATTCTTTAGCCACTGCAGCAGTAATTTTCTCTCTTGTTAGCGCCCCACCACCACCCTTAATAAGTTCTAAGTGCTGGTTTGCTTGGTCAGCTCCATCTACATAAATGGCCATATCATCGACAGAATTTAAATCATAGACTTCTATCCCATGCTGTTTGAGCAATCGCTCTGATGCTGAAGAGCTTGCAACTGCACCTTTAAATTTATTTTTATATGGCGCTAGCAAATTAATAAAAAAATTAGCAGTAGAACCGGTGCCTATGCCAATGATGCTATCTGTGTTTATTTTGCCTAAAGTGTACTCTACTGCTGCTTGCGCGACAGTTTCTTTGAGTGCATCTTGTGTATCTGGTTTCATATGCAAAGCCATAGTTGGAAGCTATTTGCTGGATATGATTATACGGATTAGAGTATGAAATGATAGAAAATGTCGATCAAAGCTAGCTTTGCATCTAGTGAAAATTTACTATTAGCCTCATACGGCTTGACCATTAGTTTTTTAAACCAAATAAAAGAGTAAAAATGCCTAAAAGTTACGTAAAACGTATCCAGAATGCTCAGATCTACGATCTGGTTGTGAAAACTCCTGTAGATGATGCTCCGCAGCTATCCTCGCGACTAGGTAATCGGGTGCTGCTAAAAAGAGAAGACTTGCAGCCAATTTTTTCTTTTAAATTGCGCGGAGCATATAACAAGATGTTATCTCTAAGTCGGGCCGAGCTAGATAAAGGGGTCATTGCAGCTTCTGCTGGTAATCATGCGCAAGGTTTGGCTATGGCTGCAAATAAGATAGGTGCTGATGCCATTATTGTAATGCCAACAACTACACCGCAAATCAAAGTAAATGCAGTAAAATCACTTGGAGCAACAGTTTTTCTTGAGGGTGACAGTTATGACGAGGCGTCTGATTACGCCCAAAGGTTGGTGATTGAAAAAGGAATGACTTATATCCACCCTTTTGACGATCCTGATGTGATAGCCGGCCAAGGAACTATTGCCATGGAAATTTTGGAACAAGTTCCAGAGAACCTGGATGCTGTTTTTATAGCTGTAGGTGGAGGAGGTCTTTGTGCAGGTATGGCCGCTTATATCAAAACTTTGCGTCCAGAGATTAGAGTTGTTGCAGTTGAAGCAGAAGACTCTGCATGCCTAGATGCCGCAATAAAGGCCGGCCGAAGAGTCCGCCTAAGTCATGTGGGAATTTTTGCAGATGGTACAGCTGTAGCTCAAATTGGGAAAGAGACTTTTCGGATACTAAAAGACACGGTAGATGAGGTTATAACAGTTTCCATTGATGAGATTTGTGCAAGCATTAAAGATACCTTTGAGGATACACGCTCTATTTGCGAACCAGCTGGAGCTTTAGGGCTAGCTGGCTTAAAAAAATATGTGGAGTCTACTGGGGTGAAAGGGCAAACATTGCTGGCTGTGGAATGCGGTGCAAATATTAATTTTGATAGACTCCGTTATATTTCTGAACGTACTGAAATCGGAGAAAAAAAAGAGGCGATTTTAGCTGCCACTATCCCCGAGGAACCGGGAAGTTTTAAAACATTTTGTATGTCATTGAATAAGCGTAATATTACAGAATTTAACTACCGTATGGGCAGTTCTTCCCGAGCGCATATTTTTGTAGGTATCCAGGTTTCATCAGATGATGACCGGTTGAGTTTAGTGGTAGCTCTAGATGAAAAAGGGTATTCGGTAGCTGACATGACAGATAACGACATTGCTAAGCTTCATGTTCGTCATATGGTAGGAGGAAGAGCACAAGAAGCCACCGATGAAATGATATTTAGATTTGAGTTCCCTGAGCGACCAGGAGCGTTAATGCAATTCTTAATCAAGTTGGGAGATCGCTGGAATATTTCTATGTTTCATTACCGTAACCATGGGTCAGCGGATGGAAACGTTCTGGCAGGTTTGCAAATTCCAGCAAAGGATAGAGCGGAGGCCCATACGTTTCTTGACGACTTAGGTTACAGTTGGGCCGAGGAAACAGAAAATCCAGCTTATCAATTCTTTTTGAGCTAAACGCGTCCTATTAAGAGTAGTCATTATGTATCAATGACCAGTAGGTCTGATAGTTGACGAATTTGGATGGCATCAATTCCCGAGCCAGCCAAAGCATCCGATATAACTACAACTCTATCTTCAGGGGAAAATTCTGTGCGTGTAATAAGAATTTTAGCAGCAGTAGCTAGAGTTTTTTCCGGATCCTCGCTGAAAGTTATTCGAAAGCTTAGTACGTTACGGTTTAGTACTAACTGCCGACGAGTCCGGCTATCATTAGTAAAAGCACAAATAATAGGAGTCTGTGGATGACAGTTGGTTACATAGTTGGCCATTTTTCCGCGTCTTGTAGGTACAATAATAGCTTTTGCTTTAATAGACTCTGCTAATTTTACTGCAGCTGATGCAATTTGTGCATGATCATTTTCTAACACCAGATCTTTGACAAACTGAAGGCCAGGGCTTTGCTCTATGGATTGTGTGATTCGGGAGAGTATTTCGACACATTTGACAGGATATTTTCCCATGGCGCTCTCGCCTGAAAGCATTATGGCATCGGCCTCTTCATATACTGCATTAGCTACGTCTGTAACCTCAGCTCTGGTAGGAATGGGGTTTTTTATCATAGATTCAAGCATGTGTGTTGCAACAATAACGCGCTTGCCTCGTTGGGCGCAGAGTCGAATTATTCGACGCTGAACTCTTGGTAATTTTTCAATTGCAATTTCAACACCAAGATCTCCCCGAGCCACCATTACACCATCTGATATATCAACAATAGAACTAAGATTTTTTACCCCTTCTTGATCTTCTATTTTTGAAATAATCTTAATTTTGTCAACTTTTCCCCCCAGAAGCTCTCTCAGCTGGCCAACATCTTCTGCATTTCTTACAAAGGATAGTGCTATAAAATCCACTTCTTGAGCTATAGAAAATAAAATATCACGTTTATCTTTTTCAGTGATTGCTGGTAAATTGACTCGAATACCGGGCAAGTTGACATGGCGTTTACTTTTTAAGATGCCGCCATCAATAACTTTACACTGCATAATTCGATCTTCTTTACTTAGAATCTCTAGGTTGATAAGGCCGTTATCAACCGTAATCATATCCCCGATAGTTACATCATTTATTAAGTCTTCATAGTTGACGCTTATTGAGGTCGACTCAACATCTTTTTCTCCTCGTGCCACGATAGAGATTACGTCATTTTTTTTCAGATTTAGTTCTTGTTTGATATCCCCTGTTCGAATTTCCGGACCTTGAGTATCCATGAGAATAGCAATGGGGCTAGGTAGTTTCTTGTTCAAAGTGCGAATTGATTTTATCACCTTAGCGTGAGACTCATGATCGCCGTGGGACATATTGAGGCGAACAATGTTCATGCCAGCTTGAGCTAACTGCTCCAGCATCGAAAATGATTCCGATGCCGGGCCTATGGTGCAGATAATTTTAGTTTTTCTCATGGCGGTTTTTCTTATTTCTTATAGCTCTAGTTAATATATTTAGTTACTTGTCGCGAGGAAGCTTATTTAGAATAAATAACAATTTTTTCGGTCACAACAGCCTGTAATGGAATATCCCAAGGCTGTTTGCTAATACTATCAGTTTCCTGGCAACTTTGTGCTAATCCGACCAGTCTTGTGAAGCGTTGCTGGAGTCTTAGCGTCCGATCATAAAAGCCCCCGCCCATTCCTATCCTGTTGCAAGAACGATCAAATGCGACTAATGGTAGCAGAATAAGATCAAGTGCAAATGCTGGAGTAATTTTCGCCCCCCGAAGGTAGGGCTCATTTATACCAAATCGGTTAATTGCTAGGGGATCTCCGCTTCTGTAGCGACCAAAATATAGGCGATTTTGCTTCAGCGGGTGCAGTACAGGCAAGTAGCATTCTTTGCCCATAGTTTCTGCAATGTTCATAGCAAAACCTGGATCTATTTCTCCATCGCGAGCCACATAAAAGGCAATGCGTTTGCTGTTACGAAAGCAGGGAAGCACAGAAAGTCGTTTGGCTAGCTTTTTTCCAGCCTCAACTTGTTCATGTGGAGTAATCAAGCGTCGTCGTTTACGCATTAGCCGACGTACGGCAATAATGTCCATAAAAAGTTCTTTCTTTTTTTAAGCATCCCCGAAGATACCGCTGTTGATTGCGCCTTGAGCCGAAAGACTCAGGGTGGCGGGGCCAGCGATACATTAGGCTTTCCGTCATGCGGACATGCACACCATATCGACTTAAACCCCCCCAGGTTATAAATTATCGGCTCAAGAACTTGTCAACTGGCCAATACCTCAGGGCATGAGTGTCATTGTACCCTGAAAGGTCTATAAAGTGGATGAGTCTTCGAGACTTTGCAAAGCAATAGAGATTTTTTTATCTAGATCTAAAACAAGTTTGCTAGGAGTTGCTTCCTCAGTCACCTTAGTTTCAATTTTGGAAATTTCATAGGTTAAATTTAGGGCCGCCATCACGGCAATTCTTTCAACTCCCATAACGCTGCCGTTATTGCGTATAAGACGCATTTGTTCATCAAGTTTTTTTGCGGACTCCATTAGCGCATTAGTCTCTTCAGGAGGGCAGCTCACTTGGTAGTCCTTATCTAAAATATGAATATCGACTGTTTGCTGGCTCACGATTTCTTAGTTCTCGTTGTTGTAATTTTTCAGTCTATTTATCATGTGCTCCACACGATTCCTTGTCATTGTATTTTTTTCCAAGAGTTGGCTGCGTTCGGCTAATAGCTCAGCTGTCCTTTTTTTAAGGGACAGATTTTCTTTCTGCAATTGAGCGCATATAAAAATTATGCGATCAATTTTATGCTCTATTTTTTTAAAATCCTCTGACATTAGCCTGCCTGCAACTGAGTTAATGCTATCAACTATAATTGTGTGGCTATCGATTGGTCAACAA
>JBLHWD010000035.1:0-7545 GCA_047628995.1 Saprospiraceae bacterium
CACATCTGTCGACCATAAAATTCTATTAGTTATTTCATTATTAGAAATTGCGGCGGAAGAATATGCCATGGGTATTGTAAACGGGAGTGTTGAAAACAAATTTGAATATCAAGATGCCCTCGGATTCACAACGATGGCTAAAAATATTTTAGAGGATGCAGCAACAGAGGATAAATCTCAGAAACAGAGGCTATCAAACATAGCAAGTATTGTGAACAAGCTTTCATTTTTATGGCCAGAGCTCGCACCAAACTCAAACGTAAACGGTGACGCAAAAACAATCCTTAATGCAATAGCTGAGATTAAAGACATTTAATTCAGTTCAGGATAGAAATTTTCCTGCTGGACGTAAATTTTAAGATATTTTTAGTCTATCTTTTTATGTAACTGTCTTGATATCTTTTTTATTAATCAAATGGGTGTCGCAGTACAATGGTTTCTAGTCGATCAGGCCCTGTAGAAATTATATCGACAGGGGTAGAGAGTAGATCTTCAATACGCTCGATATATTTTCTAGCGTTAACTGGAAGATTCTCCAAACACGTCACTCCCACTGTAGAATCATTCCAGCCAGGCATCTCTTCGTAAACGGGAACCAAGTTTTTGTAGTCATCTGCGTGGGAAGGGACTCCTATTTTTTCACCATCAGCATCTTCATATGCAATACAGATCTTGATAGTCTCGATACCGTCCAACACATCTAACTTTGTCAAACAAATGCCAGAAATAGAGTTAACGCGTATAGCTTGCTGAAGCGCTGCAGCGTCAAACCACCCACATCGCCGCTCCCTTCCAGTAGTAGCACCTAGCTCATGGCCCTTGATACTAAGGTGACTCCCTACATCACAAAATAATTCAGTAGGAAAGGGCCCAGAACCAACTCGTGTAGTATAAGCCTTGGTGATACCCAGTACATAATCTAGATATAGAGGACCAAATCCACTCCCTACTGCTGCAGCACCAGCAGTAGTATTGGAAGAAGTTACAAATGGATAGGTTCCATGATCGATATCCAATAGGGACCCCTGTGCACCTTCGAACATTATGTTGTCGCCTCGCTCTCTAGCTAAATGCAGGGTGTCGGCAACATCACCAATCATAGGCTCTAGCTCGTCCGCCCAAACTGAGGCTCTAGCAAGAGTATCTTCGTAACTCACAGCATCCTCACCATAGAAAGAAGTGAGCATAAAGTTATGGTAGTCCATTAATTCTTTTAATTTTCCTGCAAATTTATCCCGGGTAAATATATCCCCTAAACGAAGGCCACGGCGAGCCACCTTGTCTTCATAAGCAGGACCAATGCCTCTACCTGTCGTGCCAATTTTAGCTTGACCTCTAGCTTTCTCTCGAGCCTGGTCAAGCGCAATATGCACCGGTAGTATTAATGGGCAGGATGATGAAATTCGAAGCCTCTTCCTTACTGGAATATTCTGTTGACTTAATTCTTCCATTTCTTCTAGCAAAGCATCAGGAGATAAGACAACACCATTTCCAATCAAGCACGATACATTCTCGCGAAGAACCCCAGAAGGTATAAGATGTAATATTGTTTTCTTGCCGTCTATAACAAGCGTATGGCCAGCATTATGCCCGCCCTGAAATCTTGCAACCAAGACTGCTTGATCTGTCAGCAAATCAACAATTTTACCTTTTCCTTCATCTCCCCATTGAGTACCAAGTACTACTACATTCTTACCCATTTAATTTCTCTGAACTAATTAAAAAATTGACTATATAGGAATGACCTGAAATTTTCCGTCTACTAAAAGTAACTGACGATCACAGCCTACTTCTTCGTAATTTGGCTTTTGGTCAGGAAACCCCAAGACAACACGATCACCATTTAATCGCAATTTTTTTATGGCTGCATGCTGATCACCATCATTCGTGGTTGGGGCGAAAATACCTAAAGCTAGATCTACCTGCTCATGATCAAACTGAACCAATGTCTGCAGACTCATGTTAAAACCAGTTGCTGCTCTTGATCTCCCAAAGCTCTCACCCACATCATCATATCTACCACCATTTCCGATCGCCTGTCCTACGCCTGGCGTATAAACTGCAAAGACTAACCCAGTATGGTAGTGGTAACCTCGCAACTCACTTAGATCAAAGCATAGCTCAAGATCAGGATTACTTTCCCTTAATGCGCTAGCAACCGACTGAAGCTCATCCAGCGCAAGTTCAATTTCTGCGGGGGCTTCAGTAAGTAACTTTCTGGCTCTATCAAGCACGGTAATATCACCTGCTAGGTCTACAAGAGAGCGTAGCATTTTTCCATAAGCAGTATTTTTTATGTTGACAGCAATCCAAGAGTCGAGCTCTGGGATGGATTTAGCCTGCATCAGGCTAAATAATTCTTTCTCTTGCTGGTTAGGCAGCTCAAGCAGCTCAAGCAGGCTCTCATAAATACCTACATGTCCAAGATCCAGCCGCGGGCCCTTTACTCCAACCAAGCGCAATGTTTCGACCATTAGCCTGATAACTTCGATATCTGCTGCAAGTCTTGACTCACCGTAAAGCTCTATTCCAATTTGAATTGGTGATCGACCACCTAAAGGATAGCGAGGTTTCGTATAAAGCACTGGTCCCGCGTAACATAAACGGCTAGGCCCTTTTCGTTTAAGGCTATGCGCATCCATGCGGCTTGTTTGAGGTGTAATGTCAGCGCGAATACCCATTGTTCTACCGCTAACTTGATCGGTCAATTTGAATGTTATTAAATCAAGATCTGATCCAGTTCCACTCAAAAGAGATTCGGTAAATTCTACCAGCGGAGGTATTACTAAGTCATAACCCCAAGAATGATATAAGTCTAAAATACGCCGACGCAGCCTTTCCATTTTGAGAGCCTGCTTTGGCAATATATCCTCAATCCCATCTGGCAATAACCACTGGTTAACTACAGCCATTACATTTACCTACTTGATATAAATTTACATATTTAGTCATAAAAAAACCGGGTTGCCCCGGTCGTGCAATTCTGCCGCTTTCATGGGTGCGTTTATCTAGTTAAAAATAAACTGGTCATAAAAAATCAGAAAAAAATAACTGCTAAACATGGTTATTAGCTCAAAGTTATTTACCTTGCTGGTTATTTAGGTACCGAAAGAAATCACTCTTTGGGTCAACTAAAAGCACATCACCTTTATTTGCAAAGGATTTTCTGTAAGCAGTCAAACTTCGTATAAAGGAGTAGAACTCTGGATCTTTCGTATATGCAGCAGCATACGTTGAGGTTGCTTCTGCATCACCTTTACCTCTAGTTTGCTCTGCATCACGATACGCGTTAGCCAGCAGTATTGTTTTTTGTCGATCTGCATCTGCACGTATCTTTTCGGCTTGCTCGCCACCCTCGGAACGCAATATTCTAGCTTCTTTTTCCCGCTCCGCCTTCATTCTTCTATAAACCTGCTCACTTACTTCTGGCGGTAAATCTATGCCCTTAACTCGGACATCTACCACCTCGACCCCTAAAGATTCACGAACAGTCAAATTCAACTTATCTCGTAAGTGTTCCATTAATTGATCGCGCTCTCCAGAAACTACCTCATGTAGTGTTCTTGCTCCAAATTGGTTACGTAAGCCATTATTTACACGACTAGCTAGGCGCTCCTGAGCTACAATTTGATTGCCACCGGTTGCCCTGTAGTAAACGTCTACATTAACAATGCGCCATTTAGAGAAGGCATCAACGATTAATCTCTTTTTCTCTATAGTAAAAAAACTAGCAGGGTCTGCATCTAGCGTTAAAATTCTAGCGTCAAACTTTCTGACCCGATCAACAAAAGGAATCTTATAATGCAGCCCTGGTTGAATATTAGTCTCAATAAGGCGACCGAATCTCAGCTTAACTGCTAGCTCTGTCTCTTGGATTACAAACAAAGCGCTGGTTGCAACCAGCGCTAACGCTACAATGAATACTACTAACAAAGAACGACTGGTCATCTAACGACCCTCCCTTGATCTAGCTGAATTCTGGCGGCTTGACTGGCTGTCATAATTTCCATTAGAGCCATTTGAGCCATATGCCGGCGATTTTGATCTAGATGTACTTGATTCCATAATTTTATCTAGAGGCAAATACATCATATTATTTCCGCCCTCCACATCAATAAGCACTTTTGTACTACTGCTCATCACTTCTTCCATTGCATCTAAATAAATACGCTGGCGTGTGACTTCTGGCGCCTTATTGTATTCGGATAATAACAGCTCAAACCGTTTAGATTCACCCTGGGCCTCCGCAACTACCTGCTTTAAATAACCATTAGCTTCTTCAATCTGTCGCTGAGCTTGGCCTCTAGCTTCAGGAATCACTCCATTTGAATAAGTCTGAGCTTCATTAACAAGACGCTCTTTATCTTCTCGCGCCTTAATAACATCGTCATATGCAGCTTTAACTTGAGAAGGTGGCTTGGCTTCTTGTATATTAATTTTTCGCACTTTTATACCCGTGCCATAACTATCAAGATATGTCTGCAGCCTTAACTGGACTTCATCACCAATCTTTAGTCGTCCCGTAGAAACAACCTCATCTAACTTGCTGCTGCCCACTACATGTCGCAATGCAGCATCGCTAGCTTGACGCAAGCTAAGCTCAGGAGTCTTCACGTTCAGCACAAAAGCTTTTACATCCATTATGTTGTATTGCACGGTTAGTGGTAACTCCACAATATTTTCATCTTCCGTAAGCATTTGCCCTTGACTGGAGTATTGACGCTCTTCAGTGACACGAACCTTGGTGACATTATCTATTAATGACGGATTCCAGTGAAGTCCCGGACCTCTGGTATCAAGGTACTTACCTAGGCGCAGAACAACTGCCTGCTCTTTCTCGTCGACCTGATAAAAGCCAGAAATAGACCAACCGATAACAAGAATTGTCAAGATAAGGCCAATTATTCCATTGTTGTTTTGGCCATTTGATTTTTTCCCAGCTCCGCCACCAGAGCCAAATATTTTATTTATGCGAGACCGCAGTTTTTTTAGAGCCTCATCAAGATCAGGGGGGCCGTCACCACTGTTATTGCCGCCCCAGGGATCCTTGTCGCCACCGGGTTCATTCCAGGCCATAATAATCTCCAAATTTTAATGTATGTTTTATAACTCTAGCAATTGTACCTTGCCTGTACCTTGCCACCAACTAAATACTATTACTTCAAGACTAAAAGATGCTATTTAATAGATACAAAAAAAATTAACGTGCGGCATTTAATTGACTAGGCTTTATTTTCACTGCCTTTAGTATACGCAGATAATGCGCTCTAGGTATTCTTACTTCTAATATAAAATCACCGTTATCCATCAATTTTTCCCCTATAACTGCATTGCTCTCATACAGGATAGCTCTCAATTTTCCCATGCTTGGCGCAAGCTTAAGTTGCTCGCAAATTAAATCCTTAGCTAGCATCTCAGACATGGCTTGCAATAATAACTCACATCCGAGCCCTGTTTGAGCTGATAACCAAACTGCAGTGGGTTTACCATTTTCGTCTCGGTCTATTCTTGGTTCGGCATAATCCAAAAGATCAATTTTATTAAAAATAACTAGCGTTGGGAGCGTCAATGCCCCAATTTCTAACAATACATCGTTAACATGCTTAATGTTAATCTGTCGCATTTCAGAAGGTGCATCTACTACATGCAAAAGCAAAGCAGCACTGGCTGTTTCCTCCAAAGTAGCCTTGAAAGCTTCAATAAGCTTATGTGGCAAATGGCTAATAAAACCTACTGTATCTGCTAAAATAGCAGACCCAACATCATCCAGCTCTATATGCCGCATAGTGGGGTCTAATGTGGCGAAAAGTTGATCGGCAACATAAACGTCCGACTCTGAAAGTCTATTAAATAAAGTTGATTTTCCTGCATTTGTATACCCAACTAAAGAAATAGTAGGTATTTCTGCTCGATCACGAGATCGGCGACCTTGGTCGCGCTGACTTCGTACCTTTGTAAGGCGCTTGAGAATAGATTTAATACGAGCACGCAGCAGCCTTCGATCTGTCTCTAACTGAGTTTCTCCTGGCCCCCGTAGCCCTATACCGCCCTTTTGTCGCTCAAGATGGGTCCAGCCACGTACCAGCCTGGTAGACATATGTTGCAATTGTGCCAACTCGACCTGCAATTTTCCTTCATGAGTAAGGGCTCTCTGTGCAAAAATATCAAGGATTAGACCTGTTCTATCGAGCACGCGACACTCAAGAACAAGTTCTAAATTTCTCTCTTGACTAGGAGACAAGCTGTGATTAAAAATCACGAGGTTTGCGCAATGATCAAAAACTATCTGCTTTAATTCATCAAGCTTACCTGTACCGACGAAATATTTTCTATGAGGAGTATGCCTAGATCCGACAAGCAAAAAAATAGGATCTCCACCTGCAGAAATAACTAATTCTTCAAATTCACGAGGGTCTTCTGGTTCATTCTCGCTATCAAGCTTTAAGTGAACCAAGACAGCGAGCTCACCAGATTTTGGGCGTTCAAAAAACAATTAGTATCTCCCTGTTATTTGCCAGCTTAACCCTAACTTGAGTCACTAGTGTCAATCTCTGGTAGCTCTACTTTGCGTGAAGGCACGATGGTGGAAATAGCGTGTTTATATACCATTTGATACTCTTCATTTCTCAACAAAACTACGAATTGATCGAAAGACTCTATCTCCCCTTTCAATTTAACTCCATTCATAAGAAAAATAGACACGGGTATATGTTCTTTTCGTAACAAATTTAAAAATGGGTCTTGAAGATTATTTCCTTTTGACATTAAAGTTTCCCTAAAAATTGCCGAATTCAAACACCAAGTCTAAGTTGCCGCCTATACCTATTTGTAATATTAGCACCTCTTGTCAATAAATATAGACGAGCGTTTTAGAATCTCCAAGCAATCAATTAACATTTTTTCAAAAAAAATTTTTCTTTCAGATTCATAATTTACCTGAATTTCATGTAGGTCAGGCCACTTTTTAAGCCATGTTAGCTGACGCTTAACAAGCTGTCTTG
The DNA here is from genome assembly GCA_047628995.1 of Saprospiraceae bacterium. Classification (GTDB taxonomy): domain Bacteria; phylum Pseudomonadota; class Gammaproteobacteria; order Pseudomonadales; family Porticoccaceae; genus Porticoccus. The sequence continues at coordinate 7,002 of JBLHWD010000035.1, forward strand.
TTGCTATAACGCTCAATTGATGCGCCTGATTGTAGTCAATGCTTCCTGATAAGTAGCCCCACATTTGCTTATACCCAACAGCACGCAAAGCGGGCAAGTCTAGACTTAAGTCTCCTCGTTCATAGAGCAATTTAACTTCAGCTTCAAAACCTGTATCCAGCATTGACTGAAATCGCTCCTCAATGCGCTCGTGTAATTGAACTTTACTTAAGGGCATTAATGCAATTTGTATAATCTTATAGTCATTAGAAATAGGGCTAATCAAGCTTCCTTGTTCTTGCTGTTTTTTCCTTATAACAGATGGCGGCTTACCTGTTATTTGAAAAATCTCCAACGCTCGCTGTATACGCTGCGAATGATTAGGGTGCAGATTTATAGCAGTTTCGGGGTCAACCTCTCCAAGCTGGTCATGAAGGTAAGGCCATCCATATTTCTTCGCATCAGCTTCAATTTTTTTGCGTACACCAAGGTCAGATGGCGGATTGTCTGCCAAGCCATCGAGTAGCGCCTTAAAGTACAACATTGTCCCTCCCACTAACAATGG
>JBLHWD010000036.1:0-7463 GCA_047628995.1 Saprospiraceae bacterium
GAGGAATTTTTGCAATAGAGGGCGCATGGTGTATAAGCCCATTAAGCAAGGTCCCTGTATAATTACCAGCGGCTGGATGGACAACTAACCCGGCTGGCTTATTGAGTGCAATTATATCTTCGTCTTCAAATACAATATCGAGACTAATAGCCTCTGACTTCCACTCTCCCTCTGGCTCCAAGGTCACACTAACGGAAAGCAACTCACCGCCCAAAAGCTTATCTTTAGGCCGATATATATTTCCATTTACCAATAAATCACCTTTTTTTATCCACACTTGCAATCGTGATCTTGAAAAATCACCAAATAATTCTGATGCCGCTTGATCTAAGCGCATTCCACGGAATGATATAGGTACACTTTGTTCTAATTTTATGGCGTCTGACATATAGTCTCAGTTATGGATATTTTGTATACTGCCAAGGCTGTGGTTAAATACGGTATCTTACAGACATAGCGTCGCCTAAAGAACACTTTAAGCTTAATTTAAATTAATGCAGGATGCAGGCCCTCATGCGATTTTTGTTTCCAATGTTAATATGTGCATGCTTTTTAGCAACTGGATGCTCCTACTTTAATTCAGTAAATGGCATCTCTGATGCCTCAAGTAGACTTGATACTTCCGGGTATACAGAAAAAGATTTCTTTGAAGCTATTCAGAGTGACCTTGAGGGCGGCTATTGGAATACAGCTGTTACCAAGCTGCATGAACTTGAGGCCCAATTTCCATTTGGAGATTTTGCAGAGCAAGCGCAACTTGAGCTGATATATGCCCACTTTAAATCAGGAGAATATGGCTCCGCTATAAGCGTTTCAGAAAGATTCATACGCTTGCATCCTCAACACCAAAATGTCGACTATGCCTATTACTTAAAAGGACTATGCTCTTTTGTAGAGAGTGATGGAATGTTTGGGAAGCTTCTTCCAATAGATGAAACAAAACGTGATCCAGGGGCAGCTCGAAATTCATTTCCCGTATTCAGCGAACTACTCAACCGTTTTCCAGAGAGCATGTACGCTCCAGATGCTCAAAAACGAATGATTTATTTACGAAATATTCTTGCACGGCATGAAATTCATGCTGCTAACTACCTGTTTGCTCGCGGGGCATATCTTGCTGCAGCAAACAGGGGTCGTTACGTCATTGAAAATTTTCAGCTGACTCCTGCTGTTCCTGATGGTCTCGCGGTTATGGCTCAGGCTTACCACCTCATGGAAATGCACGATCATTCCATTAATGCAGCCAAGTTGCTTGCACAAAACTACCCTGATCATCCTGCCCTAGACTCTAACGGAAACTTTCAATATCAAAATGTTTCGCTAGCACTAACAAGAAGCTGGACAAATACACTGTCAGCAGGACTTTTTGATAAACCCCCATCACTTGGATTTGATTCTCGTCATATTTTTAACGGGCGTCATAAAGATGATGGAAGTTACCTGGATGAGAATTCTTGGATCAGCACGGCTACCTTTGGTGTTTTCGATTAAAGAATTATTCTGCCATTGAGGCAAATGAGTACTCAAAATGAGCGACCAATTCAGCTGCGATAAAATTCGCGAACAAATGAAGGTTATTCCAAATATTAACCCTCAATTTGAAGTAGAGCGACGAATAAGCTTCATAAAATCAACTCTCGTTCATTCAGGATTAACGCATTTAGTTCTTGGTATAAGTGGGGGGATTGACTCAACGACGTGTGGAAAGCTAGCCCAACTAGCAGTAGATCAGTTAAATAAAGAGTACTTTGACCCCAAGTATTTTTTTATTGCCGTAAGGCTTCCATATGGAACTCAGGCAGATGAAGCAGATGCTAAAAAATCTTTAGCATTTATTCTTCCATCCAAAAGTATTCTTATTGATATCAAGTCAAGTGTGGATAGTATTCATAAAGAAATTATTGCCTCCGCAAATATCGACACGACATATAATAAACATAATTTCAAAGAAGATTTCGCCAAGGGAAATACTAAGGCGCGGATTCGCATGACAGCTCAGTACGAAATTGCCGGTTTGTTTAATGGGCTAGTTATTGGGACCGATCATTCTGCTGAAAATATCACTGGATTTTATACAAAATGGGGAGACGGCGCTTGCGACTTAGCGCCGTTATTTGGGCTTAGCAAAAGACAAGTGCGGCAAATAGCTGCGTTCCTAGATGCGCCTTTAGCGCTGATCAACAAGACACCAACCGCAGATCTCGAATGTCTTGCCCCGCAAAAATCAGATGAGCACGCGCTAGGAATTACTTATGACGAAATTGATGATTTTCTAGAAGGAAAACCAGTTAGCGCAACAACTATTAATGCGATCATTACTGTTTTTCAAAAAACTACACACAAACGCGACTCTGTTCCCACAATTTATGACTAGCTCTAATATTAGCTATTAACGAAGCTCTTTGGGGATTGAGAACTTAATATTTTCTTTGACTCCAGAAACCTCAACTGGAGAACTTCCCCCAATTGACCTCAGTGCATCAACAACTTCTGTGACAAGCTCTTCTGGAGCTGAAGCCCCCGCTGTCACGCCAACTATCTTTTTTCCTAGCATCCAGTCTTTGCAGATATCTTTGGCGTTGTCCACTAGATGCGCCTCAACGCCGCAATGCTCAGCCAGTTCTTTTAGCCGATTAGAATTAGAGCTAGTAGGAGAGCCTACAACAATAATCAATTGACACTCGAGAGCGAGCTGCTTAACGGCATCTTGTCTGTTTTGAGTCGCATAGCATATATCATCTGTTCTTGGCCCCTCTATAGTAGGAAAACGTCTCCGTAATATATCTATGATTTGCTCAGTGTCATCTACAGACAAAGTCGTTTGTGTCACGTAAATTATTTTATCAGGATTACTAACTTGCAGGCTCGCTGCATCAGATTCGCTCTGTACTAAGTAGATGTGGCCACTACCAGAATATTGACCCATTGTGCCTTCAACTTCGGGGTGACCCTGGTGTCCAATCATTACGCAGTCGGCCCCCTCAAGACTAGATCGAGCTACCTGCGCATGAACTTTTGTAACCAAAGGGCAGGTTGCATCAAAAATTTTAAGATTTTTTTGATCGGCCTGCTGTCTTACGGTCTGAGATACACCATGTGCACTGAAAATCACTATCACATTATCTGGAATATCTGCGACTTCATCAACAAAAATGGCGCCTTGTGCGCGCAACATTTCGACCACAGACTTATTGTGTACGACCTCGTGACGAACATAAATTGGAGCTCCATGGATATGTAAAGCCCGAGTAACGATCTCGATAGCCCTTTCTACACCAGCACAGAATCCTCTTGGGTTAGCCAGCCTTATATCAATCAATTTTTCACCGCCAGCTCAACAGAAAGAATCTTCACTTTAAAGTTAATGACATGCCCAGCCAAAGGGTGATTAAAGTCTATTACAACTATTTTTTCACCAACATCTGCTACTGTTCCAGGTAGCTCAGCTCCATTTGCATCAGCGAATGATATTATTAATCCAGGTTCAATATCTAAAATATCAGAAAAATTCTTACGAGGGAATTCTTGAACATTATTTGGATTATGTTGCCCAAAACCAGCTTCAGGATTTATGGTCAATGTTGTCTCATCACCTGAATTTAGACCAATCAAGGCGGCTTCGAATCCTGGTACCAGCTGACCATCTCCAAAAAAACAAACAGCAGGATCTGAATCAAAGTTAGAATCCACTAGCGATCCATCCTCTAAAGAAAGTGAAAAATGTAATGTTATTTTTGTATCTGGCCCAACAGGAAGTAGCTTTATATTAGAAACTTTAGCCATAAAATCACCTATTTATGCTTTTTTACCATTAAGCTCTCGAGAAGTAAAAATACCGCCCCTAACGTGATGCTTGCATCGGCAACATTAAATACTGGCCAGTGGTAATTTTTGTAGTAAACATCAACAAAATCAATTACATAACCTAAAAATATTCGATCATATAAGTTGCCAATAGCTCCACCTAAAATTAAAGCTAAGGACAGTGATAAAAAAAACTGTGCCGTTTTTAATCTGTACAGCCAAGCTACCAAGACAATACTTGCGACCAGTGAGATCGCTAAAAAAACCCAGCGCTGCCAACCTCCTGCATCACTCAGAAAGCTAAACGCTGCACCCCTATTATGAACCAACAAAAGATTAAGCCCAGGAAAGATATTTTCATGGGCTCCATACAAAAATTTTTGAGTAACAGCATACTTAGCAAGCTGATCGATTATCGCCACAGAAACTGAAAGGGTGTACCAGCGCCATATACTCCATGTCATAACGCTGATCCAAGTAAAGCAATCATCGGGGCTGACCGCATGAAAATTGCATTAGGCATATAAGCGTCGCTCGCCCTGCTCTTCGAGATTAGTAAAACAGCGGCCACAAATATCTACATGTTCCTTGTGAGACCCTACATCCTCGCAATGATGCCAACAACGCTCGCATTTCCTATGTTTCGTTTTTATAGCATGAACATGAAGACCTTTCATTTCGGTTAACACTAGGTCTGTAGTATTTGTCGCATCATTCAGTAATTTTATTTTGACTGAAGAGGTGATAAATACAAACTTCAACTCGTCCTCAAGTTTCTCCAAAGCTTTCTGTAGATTTTGATCTACATAAACCGTGACCTCAGCCTCAAGTGACTTTTGGATGCCATCTTTCTTTTTTTCTTCTAAGACTTTGTTTACAGCGTTTCTTGCTTCTATTATCAATTCCCAGTCGCTGTCTGTAATTTTCCCCTTAGTGACAAATGACAGGTCTTTCCATTCAGCAAAGAAAACAGACTCTTCTCTATCACCGGGCATAAACGTCCAGATTTCCTCTGCAGTAAAGCTCAGTATTGGAGCAATCCAGCGAACAAAAAATTCTAGGATGTAATATATAGCTGTCTGCGCTGATCGCCTTGCGATAGAATTTTCTTGGCAGGTGTATTGGCGATCCTTAATAATATTCAGATAAAAACCACCCATATCTGTGACACAAAAGTTATGTAATATCTGATAAATATGGTGGAATTGATAAGTATCATATGCGGCTATAATTTCTTTGTGTATTCTTAGGGTTGAATTTAAAGCCCAGCGGTCAAGTTCCAGCATGTCATCAATATGCATTAAATGCTTCGGGGGATTAAAGTCACTTAAATTAGACAAAAGGAAACGGGCTGTATTGCGAATTCTTCGGTATGAGTCGCCCGTTCGCTTTAAAATTTCATCGGAAACATTCATTTCACCACTACAATCTGTAGCTGCCACCCAAAGCCTAAGGACATCAGCGCCCTGGTCCTTCATGACCTGCTGGGGCGACATCACGTTACCGATAGACTTTGACATCTTGCGCCCATCAGAATCAACAACAAAACCATGTGTCAGAACTGCCTTATAAGGGGGGGAATTTTTCATGGCTATTGCAGTTTTTAGCGATGACTGAAACCAGCCTCTATGCTGATCGGAGCCCTCTAGATAGAGGTCTGCGGGAAACTGTAACTCTTTGCGGCTATCAAGCACCGCAGCATGTGTAATACCCGAGTCAAACCAAACATCAAGGGTATCATTCACTTTTACGTACTCGCTCGCTCGCTCATCAAGCAAGTCTTCAGTATTCATTTCATACCAAAAATCTATTCCATTTTTTTCTACAGAAGATGCTATGACCTCTATCAAACGTGCTGTATCAGGATGAATCTCACCAGTTAGCTTATGTACAAATAATGTAATAGGAACGCCCCATGTTCGCTGACGCGAAATACACCAATCTGGACTATTTTCTAGCATTCCATTAATTCTTGCCTCACCCCATTCTGGATACCAAGAGACCAATGGAACTGCTTTTTTTGCTTTTTCTAGCAGACTATTTTTAGTCATACTGATAAACCACTGCGGAGTAGCGCGGTAAATCAATGGTGTCTTGGTTCGCCAGCAATGAGCATAACTATGGGTAATTTTTATATTGGATAGAAGTCGAGATTTTTCTTTTAACAAGTTTACGACCTGCTCATCAACCTTGTAGACGTGCTCACCGGCAAAAAAATCTACATCTTCACGAAATACACCATTATCGTTAATGTAATTAAGAGTGCTGATATTGTATTTTTCTGCAACAACAAAATCATCCACTCCATGATCAGGAGCTGTATGGACACATCCTGTGCCAGCATCAGTTGTAACGTGATCACCAAGAATAATAGGCACTAGGCGATCATAAAAAGGATGGAATAAGGTTAAGGATTCAAGCTGAGAGCCTTTAACGCAACCCTCTATTTTATAGTCCTGAGCACCCCAGCGAGACATGGCAGACTCGATGAGACTTTCGGCAACCAAATATCGACCAGGCGGACAACCGAGCGGCTGACATGACAGCAGCACGTAATCTACGTCAGAGTTTAGACTGACCGCCTGATTTGACGGAAGGGTCCAGGGTGTTGTGGTCCATATAACTACGTATATATCTCCAGTGCTGCTAATTCCAGGCATTGCTTGGGCAAAGGCTTTCATGTCAGAAACAGGAAAAGCGACATCAATTGAAAAAGATAACTTATCTTGATACTCAACTTCGGTTTCTGCCAGGGCTGAAGCACCTACAACACTCCAATAAACTGGCTTATAGCCTTTGATTAGATGTCCGTTTTCGACCACCTTGCCAAGTGCGCGTATAATGTTTGCCTCATATTTTTTATCCATGGTGAGGTAAGGATTATTCCATTCAGCAAAAACTCCAAGCCGAATAAAATCTTTCATCTGACCATCTACTTGTCGTTGCGCATATTCTCGGCACTTCTCGCGAAAATCCTTATGATTGACCTTGGTTCCAGCTTTTCCAATTTTTTTTTCTACCTCATGCTCTATAGGAAGACCGTGGCAATCCCAGCCTGGAATATATGGCGCATCATAGCCATTAAGCGTTTGAGATTTAATGACAATGTCCTTCAAGATTTTATTAACGGCATGACCAATATGAATCTTTCCGTTAGCGTAAGGAGGTCCATCGTGCAAAATAAATTTTTCTCTACCTTGTCGCCTTTTACGCAAATTTTCATAGAGCTTATTTTCCTGCCAGCGCTTTAATGCCTCCGGCTCTCTTTGGGAGAGATTAGCCTTCATCGGGAATGAGGTGGTGGGTAAATTTAGAGTTAATTTATAATCAATCATTTTTTAAAATCTTCTGTCATTGTGTAGCAAAATATTTTCGAGCGATACGAATATCATGATGAATCTCTTTCACCATGATATCTACAGACGAAAAAGCTTTTTCACTGCGAATTTTGGATTTAAATTCTACATGGATCCTTTGTCCATATAGGTCTTCATTAAAATCTAACAAATGAACCTCAAGCACTGGTTTGACGAGGTCGCCTATAGTTGGCCTGATGCCCACATTAGCGACACCCTGTAAGCGGCGGTTATTCAATATTACCTCCACTACAAACACACCGCTTAGTGGGGCACTATAGCGCTTTAGTTGAACATTTGCGG
>JBLHWD010000037.1:0-7364 GCA_047628995.1 Saprospiraceae bacterium
AAATATCCGCCTGCCCTATCAGCCAATCCCCAAATTTTTTTCGGATAAGGCACTCCAGATTTCTGCATAGCATCAAGGCCAGCTTGTTCACTCTCAAGATATTTTCGTTCAAAGAATAGCTTAACTAGAGCCTCTGCACCGCCCCAACTGGAACGAAAAGCGAAACGTTTACCTGGCAAGTGCCTAAAAATTTCTTCACAGACAAAGGGGTCACTGCCAGGAATTTCTAGCTCAAATGGAACATCTGGCGTACTTTTTGCGGACTTAAGATAATCAAGAGATAATAATTTAGTCACCTCTTTGACTCCCCCGAAATAAATTCAAAGAAATGACGCCCATAAAAGTTAGTATAGATTTTCAACTATGATATCCCTTTCGAAGGCCCTTATGGTGTAGGCTTTTTGCCTCAATGACAATAGATTTCCAAAAACCTTGGTTATTCTTCAGCACCTCTCTGAGAGAGATTTGTTTATATTCTCGAACAAAACAAAGCATGTCTCTTTTATCAAATCCTGCACGATTTGCTGAGTAGCAAAGTGCTGATAAATCTTTATGCCTCCAGCGCCTGGGGGTGCGTTTCCGAATTTGAGCACGATGAAGATCAATCAAAGAAATTGGCTTTTTAGCAACAGAGTCTTTTGAGTGCTCCCCAGAAACACTGATTAAGAAATGGCACAGATAATAATCTCGATGGTTAACCCCATTCTCATGTATTGTTCTAGAAATTTTTGCAAGCCTTCTGACCAAGCTGCGTCTTTGGAATGGACCCATATTGACTAAGGACTCAGGATTGCAGTACTCATCTAGAGCTTGGGTAGGTTCAATCGCCTCTGTGATCAAAAAAGATTTTCTATTTGCTGGATTCCATCCATTCGAACCAAAAGCTTTGACTGTCATTGTCTGAACTCCCAGTTCACTGAGGCTAACAATAGCTTGATATTCGTTTTCAGCACCTAAAATAGGGCTGCGCAAACAAATAAAATTCTTCAGATTTTCGATCCACCCCACTCCAGTATGGGTCTTTACAAAGTAAGCCTTGCCATCAAGCTCAAAACGACTCGTGCAGCGATCGCCCATATCACGAAAAGTTTCACCTGAGAGCATAAATACTTCTTTAAATGGATCTAAGTGTTGCCACTTTGAAGCAAAAGGCTCAGCTAGAAATAATTTCATTCGACTCTATCCATCCGATTCTTTGCAGCCCATTTTCTTTCAATTACCCGGTCGACTACATCTGCAGCTTTTACCGGCATGTCATAAATATCTGCTTCTTTAGAAAAATTAATTCCATTCTCACGCCATTTTAGCTTATCTGCCAGTAGCATTTCTTCCAATCTACTATTATAGACCGTTTGGGAATATGGGGATTCTAATAATATTCCTGCTTTAGCTTTTTTTACATAATGGGCGTATCCGCATACATCTGTTACTAAAGAGGGCAATCCAGCTACAATTGCCTCAAGTATTACTCCCCCAGTATTTTCGGCATAGGATGGATGAAGCAAGACATCTGCTCCTTGCAAAAACCTAGGGACATCATCTCGACCAGAAAAAAAAGTGACCATATTAGAAATTCCAAGACTTTTTGCTAGAGATATAAATTCTTTGGGGTCATCCTGCCCTATGACATACAGCTGAGTACGACTTCTTAATTCTAATGGTAAAGCCGAAATAGCTCGTAAGCTTCTATCGAGCCCTTTGGTTCGGAAACCTGACCCTATCTGTAAAAGCAAAATGTCGCCTGCATCTAACTCAAATTCTTTTCTAAAGCACTCACGAATATCTGCAAAGTTTGCTGGAACACAGCGATCTCGAGCAATCCCTGGAGGAAGCATATTTATACGAGAAGACTCTGTATCATAAAATCTCTGGAATAATTTTTTTTGTATAGGGGAAAACATGAGGATATCTACCATAGAACCGGGTTTGAAGACCGCTTTTTCAAATTTCGAAAAATGCTTATAACGCGGGGTATATCGATACCACCAAGGACGCAAATTGCGTGATTTATATTCATAGCAAGGATCTCCACAGTAGTAAACATCCAAACCTGGCATCTTGTTAAACCCAACCATTAAATCTATAGACTCATTGTTTAGATTTCGTCCCAGCCAAGCAGAGAATTTTTTATACTTTCTTGTACTATTGATAGCACTTAATTGCACTTGCACTATCTCTAGAAAATCTGGTTGTTCGCCCTGCCAGTCCATCGTGTATACGACGACTTTGTGCCCTCGATCCGCACACTCTTTGGCAATTTTAAGAAAATTTCTTTGCATGCCCCCAAAAGGAGAATATTTATACAAACAAAATGCTAATTTCATTCGTAAGTTTCCTCTCTCTGACCTAAGTTACTAATTTTCACAGTATCCGAAGTTTTATCAATTAATGCAGTAAACTCTTTAAAGACAATATCTGGTGTAATTTCCTCAAAACATGGAGACGACTGATTTAAGTTCAAGGAATATACACATTTACGAGACATACAAGGAGCGCACTTAAATTCTGAAGTCAAATTTTTCTGGTTGGAGCCATAAAACCCAGTTAAGCCAGAATTTGTCGGTCCAAAAATAGCCAAGGTAGGGGTGTTTACAGCTGCGGCTAGATGACCTAATCCTGTATCCACAGAAATACATCCAGCTGATGTCGATAACAACAAAGCAATTTCGGTAAGAGTCATTTTAGGTAGTACTTCGGCTCCAGTCTCCCTGGCAATTCTTTCTGCACGAAACCTTTCTTTCTCGTTACCCCAAATCAAAGAAACTCGGTAGTTAGCCTCTACAAGCTTGCTGCTGAGCTTGATCCATGACTTTTCAGGCCAATGTTTTGATGCCCAAGTTGTACCATGAAGCAATACGACCGATCTCACTCTTTCTGCGCTGAAAGAAAGGCTGTGCTCCCCCATATCAGGCTTGATGGAATATCCTAGTGCCCTAGAAAACAAAAGTCGTATTCGCTCAACAGCATGCAGCTCTTTGGACACATTAATGGGGTGATCATAAAAACTTGATGCCAGTGATTCTCTAGCAGAGTGCTTGTCAAAACCATATGTTTCTCCATTTGCATATCTTGTCAGCCAAGCACTTTTCAGTAAACCTTGAGCATCTATTATTGCATCATAGTGATGGAGGTTCATTTTGCTTTTAAACTCCGACCATTCTCGGGTAAAACAAAATCCAAAAATATTTTTTCGCCATTTTCTTATTGAAACTGAAATAACCCGATCTACTTTATAATTCCAGGCGGGAATCTCAGAAAAATTTTCTTCTACAACCCAGTCAAACACAACGCCTGGGATAGCAGCAACAGCGTCATTTATGGCTGGAAGTGTATGAATAACATCTCCCAAGGATGAGGTCTTGATCACTAGTACTCTTGTCATCAATTAGGCACCAGTTGCGACAATTCTGAAATCACCTTTGCAGGGAGCAGATCCTCCAGGCATTTCATATTTTTAATTGGGCATTCTCTTTTAAAGCAGGGCCCGCAATCTACAGGAATGGACATCATAACTGCCTTGGTGTTTAAGGGCGGAGTAAATTCTGGAGAAGTAGACCCGTACAAAGCAACCAACGGTCGACCCAGAGCTGCGGATATATGCATCAGACCTGAGTCGTTGCTTACCACAGCGTCAGCGATCGATAGCAGTTCGATAGCTTCATCTAACTGTGTTACGCCAGCTAAATTGTGACTATGCGCTCGATCACCTAAAGGCAGAAAATTGTTAATTTTTTGCCCTACCTGCTTGTCTTTCTGGGAGCCTAAAAGCCAAACCTGCCAGCCGTCTGCTATTTTGCTAGCAGCCACAGCAGCATAGTATTTTTCAGGCCACTTTTTGGAGGGGCCGAATTCAGCGCCCGGACACAAAGCAAGGACTTTTCGCCCACTGGTCAAACCTAGCTGTTTAGCAAACTGAGTCGCTTTTGCATTATCAGTCATTAAGACTGGATATGGGATATTTTTTGGTAAGACTGCATTCTTGGGCAGTGCAAGCGACGCAAAACGCTCCACCATTAATGGGTAAGTTTTTTTGTTTAACCGACGAAGATCATTAAGCAGTCCATAACGCATTTCTCCTTTCCAGCCAGTTCTATGGGGTATTTTAGCAAACCAGGGAATCAGCGCAGATTTTATTGAGTTAGGTAACACAATGGACTGTGTATAATTTTCCAAACGTAACTCTAACCCTAACTTCCGCCTGTCTGCCAGCTTGATACTCCCGTGTCCAATAGGCATGTCAATAGCTCTGTTCACTTCAGGCATGCGACATAATATTGAACGACTCCAGCTTGGGGCTAAAACATCGATCAGCACACTTGGATTATGCTGTTTAATCAGCATAAATAAAGACTGAGCCATCATCATGTCTCCCACCCATGATGGGCCTATGATCAAGATTTTTTTCTCTGTTACTTTCTTTTGAGATGCCATATTATTATAAGTTACCATTGGCTCTCCAAGAAATTTTAGCTCACTTATCTACAGAAGTAAGCCAGTCGGAATGTCTAGCTATTCGGCCGCGGACTAAGTCAAAATACTGTGATTGCAACTGTGTTGTGATGGGGCCACGCTTCCCAATACCGAGTGATCGTCCATCTAACTCCCTAATTGGCAGAATTTCTGCAGCTGTACCTGTAAAAAATGCCTCATCTGCAACATAAACCTCATCTCGAGTGATACGCTTTTCAACAACCTTATAGCCAGATTGTGCAGCCAGCTGTATTACAGTTTTACGGGTTATTCCATCAAGACAGGCGCTTAACTCTGGGGTATAAATAATTCCCTCTCTGACAATAAATACGTTCTCGCCACTTCCCTCAGCAATAAAGCCTTCAACATCTAGCATCAGGGCTTCCTCACACCCGCACTCCAGGGCCTCCCTTAGCGCCAGCATGGAATTAATATAATTCCCATTAGCCTTTGCCTTTGTCATAGTAATATTTGGATGGTGTCGAGTATATGAAGATGTGCGGACCTTAATTCCTTGCTCTAATGCTTCAGGAGACATATATGATGGCCACTCCCAAGCTGCAACTATTACGTGCACCTTGAGTCCTTCTGCGCGCAAACCCATCCCTTCAGAGCCAAGAAACACCATTGGACGAAGGTATGCCTCATGTAATCCATTCTCATGAACTACTAGTTTTTGGGCTTCATTTAATTGTTCTTTAGTATAGGGTATATCTATATTCAAAATCTTTGCCGAGCGATACAATCGATCTGTGTGATCCTGCAGGCGAAAAATAGCGGCGCCCTGTTTGTCAACTTCATAGGCTCGCACGCCCTCAAATACCCCCAGACCATAATGGAGTGTGTGGGTTAAAACGTGTACTTTGGCGTCACGCCAAGGGACCATGTCGCCATCAAACCAAATCCAACCATCTTTATCGGCGAACGACATCTGATACTCCTAGATAAAATATATTTTAAATTCAGGCATTCTTACTATACACCTACACAGTGAATTATAGCCCCCAACAATGCCTATAAGAAAGGCTAGCCTTATGAAAAAAATATTTATCCTATTTTTTTTAGTCCTTTATTCCATTTGCAGTACTTAAGATCACAAAAAAGTATCCTATAATGATACTCACTTAAATGATTAACTCTTATCTTTATGCTTAGCAACTTTAATCACCTGTTGTTTGCAGTCAGCATTATTTATAATAGAGCCAATTTATTTTAAGTTAGTATCTTCAAATAATCGAAGGAATTTGATTGAGAGCAAATCATGGCGAAAGACGAAGCAAGCACAGTGACTAAATATGTAAAGTTCCTCCGGGATACATCTCCATATGTAAATGCGCATAGAGGCAAAACTTTTGTGCTAGCATTTAGTGGCAAAGCTATGGGTCATGCAAATTTTAATAATATAATTCTTGATATTGCACTGCTGCATAGCTTGGGAATCAATCTGGTTTTGGTCCATGGAGCCATATCGCCAATAAATGATCACTCAAAGTCTTCTGCTGCTCAAAAAAAATTAAACAAGCATAATTATGTTACCGATTCTGCTGCCATGTCCTGCATAAAAAATGCGGTTGGAAGCGCAAGAATCAATATCGAAGCAATGCTTTCTACAGGTGCCGTTAATTCACCTATGCATGGCTCGCGAATACAAGTCGCAAGCGCTAATTTTATTACTGCCAAGCCAATGGGAATTAAGGATGGAATTGATTTTCAGTACACTGGAGAAATTCGAAGAATCGATGAAAATAGCATTAAAAGACAACTTAGTGATGGTGCAATTGCACTACTTTCCCCTATCGGTTACTCGCCTACGGGAGAAACCTTCAGCCTAAACTATGAAGATGTGGCTGCACAAACTGCCATTAGTTTGGGTGCTGAAAAGTTAATCATGTTCTGTCAAAACGAAGGCGTGACTAGTCATGATGGGGAGCTTCTAAAAACCCTATCATTGGATGAAGTATCAGAGCATCTAAGCCATTCGGATATAGGCTACGGAGATCGTCGCTCACTGGAGGCGTGCTCTCAAGCTTGTGAAAACAATATCAGTCGAAGCCATATAATAAGCTACACTTCTAATGGAGCACTTTTAGAAGAGCTCTTTACACGTGACGGAAGAGGCACGCTTATTCTAAAAAATAGCAGTGGGCTTATCCGCCAGGCCACTATAGATGACATCGGCGGACTGATAGAGCTGATTGCGCCTCAAGAAAAAAAAGGAGTTCTAGTTAAGCGCTCTCGGGAGCTATTAGAGCTAGAAATTTCAAGATTTTCTATAATAGAGCATAGGGAAGGGGCCATCATATGTTGCTGTGCCCTTTATCCTGTTGATGGTAGTAGATCAGCGGAAATAGCCTGCGTTGTTACGCACCCTGAATTTATGAATCAGGGCAATGCAAGTCGACTGCTTAAGGCAGTAGAAAACAAAGCTTCCAAGGCGGAAATCACCCAATTATTTGTCTTAACTGTTCAAGCTAGCCATTGGTTTATAGAGCAGGGGTTTGCTGACTCGTCTATAGAAGAGCTGCCCGCTAAGCATCAATCTCTTTATAATTTTCAAAGGAACTCAAAGGTTTTTTGTAAAAATCTATAGTATCCCAATTCATTAGGATGCTTCTTGACGGGACAGACATTAGTCTTAGTTAAAAATATTTTTCATGTAGAAAGCTCTCAAATTTTTTCTAGTATTTGAAAAAAATAGGGAGTTTCTCCTTTTTCCTGGGGTATCTTGCGCTCAACTTCGTGCCACTTTGTTTCGTCAAATTCCGGAAAAAAAACATCTCCTTTGAACGAACCCTTCACCCGAGTTATGTATAGTCTATCTGCCTGATTAATTGCCATATTATATATTTCGGAACCACCTATAACCACAATTTCTGGCGTATGTTCGTTTGCTT
>JBLHWD010000038.1:0-7297 GCA_047628995.1 Saprospiraceae bacterium
CAAAAGTTTATTTTTTGAGAGAAAATATTATCGTTACGACATTTGGATGACATTTTTTGATAAATGGGAGCAATGTGGCTACTTGTTTGGTTGCGGTATGAACGGATGGAAAACACAGATTGTTCAGGCGCATGGATCATTATTTATGCATGCCCACAGTATTTATGTTGGTCAGCTGCACACAGGAGGATTGGTTCAGCTCTTTGCTTATGTGTGGCTGCTCCTATTTTTTGTGTACAAAGGTATTTCCAGTAGAGGTGCAAAACCATGGGCAGTAATATTGGTCGCTGGAGCAGCCATTACTCTATTTGATGGCAGTAAGCTGCTTACAACTCCTTCGCCTTTATGGCTGTTGTTATTTATACCGATGTCCATAATAGCCGCGCTTAGTATTGACGAGCATAGAAAGACGTCTGAGTAGTCCAAGTTTTTCTATAAGATATTATTTAAAACACGCTATGTTAATATGGCTAGAAGTAGAAATTCTGATATAGGATATTTTCATGACATTTGTTGTCCCTCAATTTGATCTAGCTCAGGTGCTCGTGGCAGGAGATATCATGCTTGATAGCTATTGGCACGGGGCTTCTAACCGAATTTCTCCTGAGGCACCGGTGCCGGTAGTGGACGTAGCCCATTCCGAAGAGAGGATTGGCGGCGCAGGTAATGTTGCACTTAATTTAGCATCGCTGGGTGCTTCCGTTACAGTTATTGGTGTTGTGGGAGATGACGATGCCGGTAAGACGCTTAAGCTAAAAATGGAGGCTGCTAATATATCTTGTGATTTACAGGTTTCAAGCTCTAAGCCAACAATTAAAAAACTTAGAATTATCAGCCAGCATCAGCAGCTAATCCGATTAGACTTCGAAGATTATTTTACTAAAGAAGACTCCTTAAAAGTGTCAAAAAAAACAGAAGCGCTGCTTCTTAGCGCAAGAGTGCTAGTCCTTTCTGATTACGGAAAGGGCTCTTTGCAGGATCCGTGTCCACTGATAAAGCTAGCTCGTAATTATCAAATTCCTGTCTTGGTAGACCCAAAAGGGGCTGATTTTGGTCGATACAGAGGCGCTACACTTTTAACCCCAAATTTTTGTGAGTTTCAAGCAGTTGTCGGCCCATGCTCTAGCGAGAAAATGTTGGCCGAAAACGGCGCGATATTAATGGCTTCACTAAATATAGAGGCCCTACTAATTACTCGAAGTGAGAAGGGTATGACGCTTCTTAGGCGCGATCTCCCCCCCTTCCATTTGCCTGCTAATGCCAGGGAGGTTTTCGATGTCACTGGCGCTGGAGATACAGTTATTTCGGTGCTAGCAGGGGCGCTAGCATCTGGAGTCGAAATATTAGATGCAGTAATGATGGCCAATATCGCTGCCGGAATTGTAGTAGGAAAATTGGGCACATCATCTATCAATCAGCTTGAGTTGTCTAAAGCTATAAATAAAGATCAAGGCGCTGAATTCGGAATAACGAACGATGAACAATTAATAGCTGGAGTTCTAGAAGCGCGATCTCGCGGGGAAAAAATTGTATTCACAAACGGATGTTTTGATATTCTTCATGCTGGCCATGTCAGCTATCTTAAGCAAGCTAAAGAGTCAGGCGATAGATTGATTTTAGCTATAAATGATGATAAATCTGTCTCAAATCTAAAAGGTCCAGGTCGCCCAATTAATTCAGTGGATCAACGTATGGCAGTTCTGGCAGCGCTCGAGTCTGTAGATTGGGTAATTTCTTTCGGTGACTCTACTCCAAAACGGCTCTTGGAGTTAATTAAGCCAGATGTATTGGTTAAAGGTGGGGACTACAGCCCAAAAGAAGTCGTTGGTTGCGAAATTGTTGAATCCTATGGGGGAGAAGTGAATGTTTTAGGCTTCTTTGAGGGCTGCTCAACGACCTCTATTGTTAATAAAATCCAAAAAAAATAATCTGCTCTTGCTAGGTCTTTTGACGTAAAATTTCCCCTGCTTCTGCTACATTAGCGGCAAGATGCTCAGGATTTATTGTTCCTATAATTGCACTACTTACTCCTTGGTGCTCTAGAACCATTTGAAAGCTTTTATTTATGGAATTTTTAGCTATTGAGCTAGCAGCATGGCCGCTAGCCAGAGCTTTTTTAATAAACACCCCCTTATTGTGAAGAGCGCAATAATCAATAACTGGAAGCTCGTCACTGTATTCTAGGTTCCATGTAACCATTACGCCATCAGACTGCTCTGCAGCTAATAGCCCCCCTTCCAGAGTTTTACAGGACATGCCGAAGGCTCGAATTTTTCCTTCAGTCTTAAGCTGGTCGAGGGCTTCTAGAGTTCCATAATTTTTGATAATGTTTATATCATCTCCATCTGAGTGGACTAGAGCAATATCAATAACATCCGTGTTAAGCCTTTTTAGACTCCGTTCAATACTAAAGCGCGTATGCTGAGGTGAAAAATCAAAATGTGATTCTGAGTTTTGGAACTCTTCACCAACCTTGGTGCAAATTACCCATTGATTGCGTGACCTTTTCAGCAGGCCGCCTAACCGCTCTTCACTATTACCATAGGATGGTGCTGTATCGATTAGATTGATGCCAAGACTATTTGCCTGGGCTATTAAACTGGCAGCATCTCGATCATCAGGAATAGAGTAACTTTGAGGGTACTTTACTCCTTTGTTGCGACCTAGCTTAACGGTCCCTAAGCCCAAGGGGCTAACTTCAATACCGGTGCTGCCAAATTTTTTTCTGGGAAGCAAGGCTAATCTCCAAATGCTTTGTGCCAAGGGGTTTCGGCTATTTTCGGAGGACTTAAAAAAAATAGCTTAGGTATAGGTGTGTCGGTATTTTTTATTTTTCGTTCACCTAGCAATGTAATGACTTCGTCAGCTAAATTGGGACATAAGGTCAGCTTGGTGGGCCATGCTGCAATTACATTTGAGTGCTTTTTGGTGGTGCTAGCAAATGCTTTATCAGGCCTAGAGAAATTTAGCTGCTTTGGCTCCGCCCTATCTATCGCTAATGTTGCCCATTTAGGATTAGTTAAACTAACCCAAGGCATTAACTTGGCAAGTTCTTTTTTTGCATTTTCAACAACAATTTCTTCAGGTAGACCAACACTTTTTTCTGCTAGGCTGCCACCCAGGTACCAAACTTGACTCTCATCGCCGCAAGGGTGGCTTGATATGGTGAGCTTGGGGGTTTTTTCTGCCCCTAAGCAGTGACCATAAAAAGAATGAGGGTAAGTATGCTTTACCATTAACATGTGCAAGGGCCGTCTTTGCATACGAGGATACTTTTCCCCAATTTTTTCTAAAATAGACTCATTTCCTTCGCCTGCAGTTAGTACAAATTGGCCTGCATTTAGTGAGTATTCTTGATTGTTATAAGAAAATATTAGAGATGCTTTACCTTTGGAGTCTTTTTTCCATCTAGTGTGCTCCCAGTCAATTTTAAAAATACGGGTAGAACAGTTATTGGCTAAAGCTCGAACGACGCTAGGCACATCTAAAACTATATCGAGCAACCTGTATACACTACCTTTAAACTGACTGTGTTGAAAAATAGAAGGCAGATTGTCTTTAGGGACTTTGTTTATTCGACCACGCGCAGCCTTGCTGGCTAAAAATGTAGTCATTTTTGACAAAACACTTTTACTGGACCACATATAAAAATGATTACTTAGTTTGGTGGCTCCTTTTAGGTTAACGTCCCCATCGCCAGCCATACATTTTTGCCAATGTAGTGGCATTTCAGCAATAGCCTCTGATGCTCCAGTGAGAGTTCCACCTAGCGTGTACTTCATTCCGCCATGTATCATTCCTTGACTTGCTACAGTCTGATCGCTGCCAAGAGCATTTTTTTCAAATAATATTGCATTGTAACCCTTATTAACCAAGCGATTTAATAACCATAATCCAGCAACACCGCCACCAATAATGGCAACATCGCAGGTCATTTTTTGTTGGTCGTCTACAGTCACGCTATCGGAATCCCTTTGAATTGCACTAACTTGCATTCTTATTATAAAAATTTGAGTGCTTTGTATATTTTTTTAGGCATTTTTTAGAAGACTAGTATAGCCTGACTAATATCATTATGCTTTCAGAAGAATTTGGTTCTATTGGCTAGTTAAAGTTAAATGTATATAAAGTTTGTGTTGGGTGCCCTTATATGTATCGTAAAGTTTATACAGTTTTAATTTATTTTTTAACGCCCTTGGTAATGTTGAGAATGTTCTGGCGTGCCTGCAAGACTCCTAAATATGGCAGGCGATGGCATGAAAGACTTGGCTTTGTTCCTAAGATTAATACGGATAAAAAGGTAATTTGGATACATTCTGTTTCAGTAGGGGAAACATTAGCAGCAGTTCCTTTAATAAGAAAAATTCAGAAATGTTACCCTGAGACACTTTTGGTTGTCACAACCACTACTCTGACAGGCTCAGAAAGAGTAAGGTCAATTTTCCCTAGCAGTATTTACCATGTATATGCCCCTTACGACCTCCCGAGTGCTGTGAATCGTTTTATCAAACGGACTCATCCTAGTTTGGTGATAATTATGGAAACAGAACTGTGGCCAAATATAATCCATTACTGCAATGAAACTAAGATACCGAT
Source organism: Saprospiraceae bacterium (assembly GCA_047628995.1). GTDB lineage: Bacteria > Pseudomonadota > Gammaproteobacteria > Pseudomonadales > Porticoccaceae > Porticoccus. The sequence continues at coordinate 4,597 of JBLHWD010000038.1, forward strand.
CATTGTAGCTAACGCAAGAATGTCGGAAAAATCCTTAAAGGGATACCAGAAATTTTCTCGATTTACAGAAAAAATGCTGCATAAAGTAGACCACATAGTTGCACAGCATAACGACGATGGAGAAAATTTTTTAAAGTTGGGGTTACCCCGGTCACAGCTAACTATTGCCGGGAATATAAAATTTGATGCCATGCTAGATAGCGAATTAATACTTAAGGCATCTGAGTTAAAAGCAGCATGGTCTGGTAAAAATAAAAGACAAATATTTTTAGCAGCCAGCACACACCGTGGCGAAGATGAGATTGTGCTTGATGCGTACAAGCAAATAAGTAAGAGTTACCCAGGGCTTTTGCTGGCTATAGTGCCCAGGCATCCAGAAAGATTTATTGAAGTGGCAAAACTCTGTGAAGAACATAGCTTGGTTACTGTGAAAAGAAGCGATGGCCTTAAACCAGCAAAGAATGACCAGGTTTTACTGGGAGACTCGATGGGGGAGCTTATGCTTTTTTATGGAGCGTGTGATGTTGCCTTTGTTGGGGGGAGTTTAATTCCAGCTGGAGGGCATAGTCTAATTGAGCCGGCTATCTGGGGAGCCCCATTAATAAGCGGCCCATCACTGTTCAATTTTACTGAAGTGTCGCGACTACTAAAAAATGCTAATGGCATGTCAGTTTGTCAAGATTCAGCCAGTATGGCAGAAGTTGTCTGCGAAATTCTTAAAGACACTGTGGAGGCTAAACGAATGGGGGATGCTGCTAAACTTGTAGTAGACAGCAATCGGGGCGCTTTAGATAAGCTGATGAAAATTATTGAACTACAGGTTGCGTCACGATAATTGCTGGATCTAGCCAAGAATCTAGGTCAATTAGATCTTGAGGGCTTAGTTGTCCGGCCACTTCTTTGAGGTGCAATAAGCTAATTATGTAGTCATAGCGTGAGTCGGCATAGTCTCTCTTGGCCTGATAAAGATTTCTTTGTGAGACTAAAACATCAGAAATATTGCGAGTACCTGCTTCATAGCTTTCTTCAGTAGAAACCAGTGCACTTTTTGCGGAACCTAAAGCGCGCTTACGAGCCTCCACTCGAGAAATGCTGGTGAAAACTTGCAAGTGTTTAGATCTGGCTTGTTGCACGGTGCTTCTTTTCCTTCCTATCCAGATTTCTCTTAGTTGAATGAATTCCTGTACAGCCTTTCTTCTTTCAGCGCTTACTAGGCCTCCAGTAAAAATAGGTAAGCTTAGCTCTAGCCCGATATTGCGACCAATTTCATTGCTTTCAGATGGGCTTGAAAATCCAGCACCATTGCTTAAATCTATACCTGAAAAATAACTATCGGTGCGAGAGTCATAAAAACTCATTGTTCCCTGTAATTTTGGCAAGTGTGCATATTTTTTAGATTTCGCTTTTTGCTCTGCAGCATCTTGGGCATGCTTGGCAGCCTTAAGAGAGAAGTTATTATTAATAGCAAATTGAACCCATGTTTGACGATCTAGAGGTTCTGGTTTTATGATGGGAAAGTCAGAGCTTAGACCAACTAGCTCCTTATGGGGCCTTCCTGTTAGCAGTGTAAGCCCTTCAAAAACTATAGCTAGCTTGGTTTCTGCTTCTAGTGATGCAACTTGTGCGTTGTCAAAGACAGCTTGGGCTTCATGAGCTTCAGTGATTGAGGCTAGGCCTGCACTAAAACGTCTTTTAATTTGTTTTAATTGATTCTCTAGAGCCCTCCTCTCTGCAACCATGTGCTCTAGATTTTCTTGCGCTCTAAGGACCGCGTAATAGGCATCCGCACATCTTATTATGTGAGATTGCTGGTCTGCCGAAAATTTTAATTTCGCCTCTAAGCTTAGCTGCACACCTGTTTGAAAAGTAAACCATGCTGGCATATCAAAAATTGGTTGAGTTAGATTTATCGCATAACTTTTTGAGTCTTGGTCCACGTTCCCTTTGGTGCCAAATATCGAACCACCCGCACCTAAAACTCTGGTTGTAGACCCTTTCGATTCTTGTTCTCCATATTTAGCTACCGCTACGATTGAAGGCATTAGAGATGCTCTGCTTATATTTTTTAGTTCTGTTTTGGCGAGATACTCGGCCTTATCAGCTAATAATTGTGAATCGTTAGCCAAGGACAACTCATAAATCTTTGATAACGTATCTGCGCTCCAACAAAACGGAGCTAAAAAACTTATGCACATCAGAATAAGAAAATTAGTAAAATGATTCATTTGGTTTCTCTAGACCCAGCGATAAACACTTCATGAAGTTTATCAGATTTCTCCTAACTAGCCATTATTGCAGGGGCTGTATAATGGCACTTTCTAATATATAAATAGGTAATAGGGATTTAAATATGGCGCTACCTAAGCATAAGTATGGTTCCCGGGATGTTTTGATTCAAAATCAAGAAGAGGTGTTTTCTGGTTTCTTTAAGATGCTTCGAATTACTTTGCGCCATAAGCTTTTTGCTGGCGGCTGGAGCAAGCCTATAGATCGAGAATTGCTTAAGCGAAGTGTTGCTGTGGGTGTTTTGCTTTATGACCCTGTACATAAGCTAATTGGGCTAGTGGAGCAGTTTCGAATCGGGGCGTTAAATGACAAAAACGGTCCTTGGTTATTTGAGGTTGTTGCTGGTATGGTTGATCCTAAAGAGTCTCTGGAACAGGCAGCTTCTCGAGAGGTTCAAGAAGAAGTCAATATTGAT
>JBLHWD010000039.1:0-7127 GCA_047628995.1 Saprospiraceae bacterium
AATATTAATCTGCGGAAGTTCAAAAAAAAAGCTCTCGTTCAAGGCAATTTTCTTGCGAAGCCTAAGTTATGCTATTGGGCTATACACTGTAGGGGCATCTTGGATTTTTGTCAGCATACACAACTATGGTCAAGCTAGCGTTGGATTATCTTTGTTGCTTATAACCATCTTCATATTATTTTTATCACTTTTGTTTGCGCTACCATTTGCACAATGCAATAAGGCGATGCACACAAAGACATTGACTGCTGGCCTTAATTCTTCCTTTTCACTAGCAGTCACCATGCTGCTAGTATTTCCCAGTCTTTGGACACTGGGCGAATGGTTTCGAGGTTGGGTATTCACGGGTTTCCCCTGGCTATACCTCGGCTATGCTCACACTGATACATGGATATCAGGATGGGCTCCTATTACTGGGGTGCTAGGGCTAAGCTGGATAACTGCGTTCTCTGCAGCTCTATTGGGGTTTTTATTTAAATTAAAGCAACAGTTTGTGGTAAAAAAAATTCAAACTAGAAGTCTTTTAATGTCTTTAGCAGGCGGGATAACGTTAACTTATTTTTTCTGGATTGGAGGCTTTTATTTACAAAAAGTTGAATGGACAAAACCAACAAATAAAATCGTATCTATAGGTTTAATGCAGCCAGCAATATCACTTTGGAGCTCATGGGACCCAAGCCATCTAGATAGCATTCTTGCCCAGTATCGAGAAGATACGACAAGCCTCTTAAGTAATGATTTAGTAGTTTGGCCAGAAGCTGCTATTCCAAAATTCCAGAATGAGGTGGAAAACTACCTAGACTCGATTGCAAAAGAAGCAATTGATACCAATAGCTCAGTCATTATTGGCCTTCCTATAATGCTGAATTCTAATGAAGATTTGAATAAAAAAAACAAAACTTACTATTTCAATTCAGCGCTTGCCCTTGGACAAGGCTCTGGGGTCTACCATAAACAACATTTAGTCCCTTTTGGTGAGTACGTTCCTTTTGAAAAATGGCTAAGGGGGACTATTAATTTTTTTGATTTACCCATGTCGATTTTTAACGCCGGACAACCAAATCAAAAAAATATTACTATCGACAGAAATATAGCTATTGGAACATCCATTTGCTATGAGATTGCCTATTCAGAATTAGTCAGAAAGTCTGCAAAAAATGCAAACCTACTTTTAACCATAAGCAATGACAGCTGGTTCGGTGGCACCATAGGACCAAAGCAGCATTTTCAAATTGCTAGAATGCGAGCCATAGAAAACAGAAAGCCGCTAATTAGGGCAACAAATAATGGGGTTAGCGCCCTAATCAATGCTGATGGAAAAATAGCCTCTATTATTCCATCCTATTATAGAAATACTCTTGAAGGGACTCTGGAAGCAAGAAATGGTATTACACCTTTTGGAATGTTCGGCTCTAATCCAATACTACTTTTGTCTCTTCTTTTGGTTCTTGTGGGATTATTTAGAGCACGCCTAAAAAATTCTTAATCCAATAATCATGGCAGCTAGCATTAAAATATAATCTCACGAAGAGAGAAATCTGTCTGGGTCTAAAGGCTCCTTTAGCCTATAATTGCTAATCTTATAGATCAAAAATAAATCAACCACACTTTTTAACTTGGCTAAGAAGATTAATGCAAGAACAATATCATCCTGAAAAAATAGAAATTGATGCTCAAAAACTTTGGGCAGAAACACGAGCTTTTGAGGTAACAGAAGACCTTACTAGAGAGAAATATTACTGCCTGGCAATGTTCCCTTATCCCAGTGGCAAACTCCATATGGGTCACGTACGCAACTACACTATTGCAGATGTCATCTCTCGCTATCAAAGAATGCTAGGTAAAAATGTTCTACAACCTATGGGCTGGGATGCCTTCGGCTTGCCTGCAGAAAATGCAGCCATCAAAAACCGTACGGCGCCTGCAAAGTGGACCCACGAAAATATTCAGTACATGAAAAATCAACTCAAAAAACTTGGCTTCGGGTACGATTGGTCACGAGAAATAACCACATGTGATCCTAGCTATTATAAGTGGGAGCAATGGTTTTTTTCACAACTTTATAAAAAAGGTCTAGTCTATAAAAAAACTGCGGCTGTTAATTGGTGTCCAACAGATCAAACAGTACTGGCTAATGAACAGGTGATTAACGGTTGTTGTTGGCGCTGCGATTCACCGGTAGAAAGAAAAGATATACCGCAGTGGTTTATCAAAATCACTACATATGCTGACGAGTTACTTGATGGTCTTGATGCTCTTACTGGCTGGCCTGAGCAAGTCCGGACGATGCAACGCAATTGGATTGGAAAAAGTCGTGGCGTGGAAGTTACCTTCAAACTAAGTCAAGCCACAGATGGTATTGATCACCTTTCAACTTACACTACTCGCCCAGACACATTAATGGGGGTCACCTATATCTGCATTGCAGCAGAGCATCCTATCACCAAAACTCTTTCAAAACATAACTCAAAATTGCTACGATTTATTCAGGATTGTAAAGACCAACCTGTTTCTGAAGCAAGTATGGCAACAATGGTAAAAAAAGGTATGCCTTTGGGTTTTGATGCCATTCACCCCCTTACCGGAGAAAAAATTCCAGTATGGGTAGCAAACTATGTGTTGACAGGTTATGGAACTGGTGCGGTTATGGCAGTTCCTGCACATGATGAACGAGATTTCGAGTTCGCCAATAGTTATCATCTACCAATTAAACAAGTTTTTCAGCACGTCAAATTAGCTACAGAAAAATTACGCCTCCAACATCCAGTCACAGATGAAAAATACTCCCCCTACTATTTCAGTGAAAGTCGCTGGGAAGCCTGGTATGCATCGAAATCATCGAATGAAGTGTTATCTATAAATTCAGAGGAATTTAATAACTTATGCCCCGAAGAAGCTTTTGATGCTATAGCAAATAAGTTAGCAGAACTTGGGCTCGGAAATACGAAAACTAACTATAGGCTTCGCGATTGGGGGGTGTCTCGCCAGAGGTATTGGGGGTCTCCAATTCCAATGCTTAACCTTCCTGATGGCGGAGAAATCCCTGTTCCTACTGAACGCCTCCCAGTATTACTTCCAGAAGAAGTGAAAATGGATGGAATAAATTCTCCCATTAAAGCTGATCTTGAATGGAAAAATACCACCTTAGATGGACAACAAGTCGAACATGAGACTGACACCTTCGATACATTTATGGAGTCCAGTTGGTACTACGCACGATATACCTGCTCTAATTATTCAGAAGGAATGATCGATAGCACTGCTGCAAACTATTGGCTACCAGTTGACCAATATGTAGGGGGTATTGAGCATGCCATACTTCACTTACTTTACGCCCGTTTTTTTCACAAGCTCATGCGAGACGAAGGCCTTCTAGATTCTGATGAGCCCTTTATCAAACTTCTCTGCCAAGGGATGGTGCTGAAAGATGGGGCAAAAATGTCCAAATCAAAAGGTAATACAGTAGACCCTCAAAAATTAATAGCGCAATATGGTGCAGATACAGTAAGACTGTTTACTATGTTTGCAGCACCCCCAGAGCAGTCGTTAGAGTGGAATGATAGTGCTGTTGAAGGCGCCCATCGTTTTCTTCGTAAGCTATGGAAAACAGTGCATTCACACCTTGCATTGGGTGATACAGTAGCGTTGGTTCCCGCTGATCTAACCAAAGAACAACAAGATTTAAGACGAAAAACTCATGTCACTATCACTAGAGTTAGTAACGATTTTGGTAATCGACAAACATTTAATACTGCTATTGCTGCTGTAATGGAGCTACTAAATAACATAGGGAAAATTGCTGACAGAAAGAATCTAGCAGGCTTAGCTGTCGAAAGAGAAGCTATAGAAAGTATCATATTGGTTTTGTCGCCTATTGCACCCCATATATGCCAACAACTTTGGAGCGAAATTGGTCATAAAAGACTCCTAATCGACGCGAAATGGCCAGTTGCAGATGAGCGTGCACTAGAGCAGGATATCTTACAAATCATTGTGCAAGTAAATGGTAAATTGCGGGCTAAAATTGATGCGCCACCAGGGCTATCTAATGAACTAATGGAAACGATGGCCAAAGAACATGAAAATGTTCAGCGCTTCACTAAAGGGCTGTCTATAAAAAAAATAATAGTAGTGCCTAATAAACTAGTCAACATTGTTGTCGGTTAATTAGAGCGCATTTTTGAAAGATTTAGCCATAACTAGGGCCTTAATAGAGGTCTTTTTTCAAGAAGAAAGGAATCGTAATGAAAAAATTAACCCTACTTGTTATCTCGATATTACTCACATCTGTTGTGACAGCTGGTTGTGGTTGGCATCTAAGAAATAATGATACTGTTCAAATCATGGGCAATATCGGTCAAGTTCATTTGGACGGGGACCAAAATAGTCAACTCTATCGCTCTGTTGCTAAAGCTCTAAAGTCGAGCAATGTCATCATTACAGAAATTCCAAGAGAGGCTGAAATCATCATCAGACTAACAAACCAAAGCTCCACAAGTCGCACAGCGAGTGTAAGCTCTTCGGCCAGAGTGTCTGAACTAGAAGCAAGGGAATCAGTTGATATTATGATTTTAACTGGTGACGGTAATGTGCTGCTAAAAACAACAACGATTAGCAAAGAAAAAGTCTTTAAGTACAACGAAGACAACGTGTCAACAAACGATGAGGAGCATGATATGTTGACACGCGAAATGGTCAAAGACCTATCCAGCACTATAATTCGCCGTCTCAATGCTACTCTCAGACAGACAGAAAAAAATGAACATAAAGGCTGAACAACTCAGTGCACATCTAAAATCAAAAAGCTTATCCTCTATATATATTATTAGTGGAGATGAGCTTCTCTTGGTGCAGGAGGCTGCTGATGCTGTTAGGGCAGCAGCGAAATTAAACGGCCATATAGAAAGGAAGCTATTTCATGCAGATAGCAAGTTTGACTGGAATGATATTCTGACAGAAGTAGATAGCAGGTCACTTTTTTCAAATAAAAAATTCCTAGAGATTCGCATTATCACAGGAAAACCAGGAGATGAGGGGTCAAAGGCACTTCAGGCGTACCTAAAAAAAGTGGATCCAGAAACTTTTACGCTTATTGTTACGCCGAAATTAGACAAGGCATCAACCAGAAGCAAATGGTTTACTGCATTAGAGGCTCAGGGAATTTTCATTCAAATATGGCCGATTGGCGCCCACCAGCTTCCACAGTGGCTCAATCAGCGCCTCAATCAGTCTGATATCAAGGTAAGCGGAGAGGCTTTGAGTATACTTGCTGAAAATATAGAGGGAAACCTATTGGCCGCCATACAGGAAATAGAGAAGCTAAAGCTGCTGGCGCCAAAGGAAGAGGTGACCGGTGAAGCTATGTCTCTCATGGTTACTGACAGCGCAAGATTCAATGTGTTTTCATTAGTAGACAGGATCATGGAAGGGGAGGCTCAAAAAGCTTGCCGTATCCTTCATGGTCTCCGTAGTGACGGCACTGAAGCCGCTTTTGTTCTTTGGGCGATTACTCGCCACTTACGAATTATATTTAAAGGGAGCGAAGCTGTTGCTTCAAGCGAAAATATTGACTCAGCCCTCCTGAAGCTAGGAGTCTGGGAAAATAAAAAAACCCTTGTCAAAAAAACTATTAACCGAACCTCTTCTGTCCGGTTACAGCAAATGCTGAAACTATCAGGAGGAATCGATCGTTCGCTAAAAGGGGTAGGCCTCGGCTCCTCGTGGGATGAACTTACCACCTTAACGCTTCTTCTCTGTGGCGTTCAATCACTAAGCTCGAAGAATTTACGGCTAGCACTGCAATAGGTCGACCCTACGGTCTATGAAAACAAACATGTAAAGATATGAAATATATTTCAATTACATAACAAATCACCTCTTCATTATGAAGTCGTCCAGTTCCTGAAGGCGCGACAATGTCCCAACATCCCACCAAGTGCTAGCATAAATCTCAGCTTTTACACGGTTAGAGAAAATACTCTCCAACAGCACATTTAGTAAAGGGAATTTTTCTCCCAATGAAGCATGCATGACAAAAATTTCCGGTCTAAGGACAGCTATCCCGCTATATGTATAAGTGTTATTTTCGCCAACTGGAATACTGACCATACTCTCAGAGTTGAGCATAAAATCACCACCTGCATTATGGGGTGGGTTTGGAACTAGTATTAGATGGGCATCAATTTCTGCTGGAAGTGGTTTTTCTATTAAATCCCTTAACGAAAAATCAGTCCAGATATCAGCACTAATAAGCAAAAATGGCTCACTTCCCAGCAATGATATAGCTTTGCGAATCCCCCCTCCTGTTTCCAGCAGCTCGTCTTCTCGTGACCACTCAATGCTTACCCCAAAATTAGATCCATCACCCAAGAATGATTCTATCTTACCCCCTAGCCAGGATGTGTTTATTACTATCTCGCTCACTCCAATTGATGCCAAATGTTCAATATGATACTGAATTAGAGGCTTGCCCCCAGCCTTAACTAGTGGCTTAGGTATCGTTGCAGTAAGCGGCCGTAGTCTCTCTCCGCGTCCTGCAGCGAGAATCATTGCTTTCATTTCTAGTACCTTTTAATTACGTTTTTCTGGAATCTCTCCAGCGGCCTCCCAAGGCTTGTACCAAGACTCTCGCGATATCTGTGGAAGTAGCCGTTGCTCAAACCAGAGAGCAAATTCTTTGAGCTTTGGTTGTGATTTCAGTTGCTCCATCATGTAGCGCACGACAAGAGGCAGATCATCAAGATATCTATGCTTGCCATCTCTCAAATAAAGTCTGGAAAAAATACCAAGCACCTTGATGTGTCTCTGCAATCCCATCAAATCAAACCAATCAACAACTTGCTCATCAGAGGCTTGCGAAGTAACACCTTCAACCACGGCTAGCCGATAGTAAGCCAAAGCACGCTGCACCACATATTTTTCAGGTAACCGCACATAACAATCTCTAAGCAAAGAAACCATATCATAAGTAATAGGCCCTATCACTGCATCTTGAAAATCAATAACGCCAATGGCGCCATTAGTCAGTTTCATCAAGTTTCGTGAGTGAAAGTCTCGATGCACTACTACCTGAGTTTGCTCTAATGCGCTATCTACGATGGTCGAAAATGCATCATCAAGCAAGCGTA
>JBLHWD010000040.1:0-7071 GCA_047628995.1 Saprospiraceae bacterium
ATAGCACCGTTAATTGGTGCTTTAGTCGGTTGCGGAGGTACATTCATTGCCACCTATTTTATACAATTTAAATATTGGATTAGGTTTAATCGCATGGCGCTGAGGGATTAATGATAGATACCTTAATTCTTTTAAAATTATTTATATGATACAATCAATGGGTTGGGCGGTATGACATAGCCTGTCCTAAATTTAAATAAAAAGCTTCGAAATTCGGCTCTTCTTATTTAGATTTTTATACGAAAAATTCGCTATGAAAACATAAACTATAGTTTTCATAGTGTGAAATACTAAATTTATCAATTGGGTACAAGGGGTAGCTATATGGAGTTTATTAACTTTCTCGTTCGATGGAGTCATTTGTTGTTTGGTATTACATGGATTGGCATGCTTTATTATTTCAACTTTGTCCAGGGTGGTTATTTCAAGCAAGCAACACCTGAGGCTTTAGCTGATGCAAAGTCCAAGTTGGCACCAAGTGCGCTTTGGTGGTTTCGCTGGGGTGCGATGCTTACCTTTGTTACGGGTATAATTTTATTAGTGGGACTTTCTCATAAGGGGCAACTTAACAATGTAATTGTTATCGGCTCGACTATGGGTGTTCTGATGTTTTTGAACGTTTGGCTAGTGATCTGGCCTGCTCAACAAATAGCCCTTGGAATGAAGGAAGGCGATGCCGCTAAAAACGGAGCTAGGGCTCTTTTAGCCTCTAGAACTAATGTGCTATTTTCAGCGCCAATGGCCTTTGGCATGCTAGCCAGCCCACATGGGGCTGAATGGGGAGCATCTCTGATCGGTTATGGTAGCCCTCTAGGCGGATTAGACCTGATGATTTGTTTAGCTATTATTGTCGCGTTAGAAGTTAATGGTTTGGTAGGAAAACAGGGACCGATGGCTTCAGTTAAAGGCGTCATACATGGCAGCTTGACGCTGACTGCTGTACTGTTTGGTATACTTTATTATTGCTGATGAGCCGTTACGGCAGACCATCAATTAGTGCTAGAATGAAAAAGCCCTGAATCTCGGGGCTTTTTCATTTTCAAGATGTTATTTTTTAAATTTTGCAGAGCAAAATACTGGAAAAAAAGTATCAAAATAGCCTAATGGCCAGATTTTATGTCTATAGCGTATAATCTATTTTCTAGGCAGTAACTGATTAGTTTTTCGAGGATATCTAAAATTATGACTGATGATAACTTTAGCGGGGTGGGCTCTATTGTGCCTGAAAGTGATGAAAGAATAGGCAGAGGAAAAGCTTACGTCGATCGCGGTTCCAGCAATAGCCGTGGGCCTGGCAACCCAGCGATTTTTTTTCGAGGCAGAGGGGTGGGTCTGTATAAGTTGTTTGTTGTCGGTCTGATGATTAGCCTAGGTGGATTGAGTTACCTTTTAGTAGCGCAAGGTTCAGATGTAGCTAGCCTAGAGGATCGCTTTAGCGGACTTGAGGCTAATGTTGTTTCCTCAAATGTAAGCGCAGAGCTTAAAGAGCAGGAATCCAGACTAGACGAGCATTGGTCGGAAATAAAAAAATTATGGGCTATAGCTTACGATAGAAACACTAAGAATATTAAAAAACAGGAAAAAACTATTAAAAACCTAAAAGGCTTAGTGGCGAATCAAAAAAAAGAGCTTGCCAGTATAACTGGAAAGCTAAGTGCAGTAATGAATGCCTCTTTAGCGACCAAGCTAGAGCTTAATGATTTGACAAGCAAGACAGGAAGCCCCTCAGCTCAAGGTCTTGAAGTGAGAGTGTCAGATAACGAAAAAGCAATTAAGGCAATTGATGCTCATCGCATCAGTGTTAATCGTGATATGCAGCAGCTTAAATCGCAACTAACAAGATAGACCTCAATTAAATCTTATACTAGCCTATAGCTACTTTGGTCCAGTCATGTCTTCTGGCCTAACTTTTTCATCAAACTCTTCGGAAGTGAGGAATTTAAGAGATACCGCAGCTTCCTTTAATGTCGTATTTTCCTCAAATGCTTTTTTTGCGACCTTGGCTGCATTGTCATATCCAATAAATGGATTCAATGCCGTAACTAACATTAAAGAATTATTTAGATGTTCATCAATCTTAGATTTGTTTGCTTGAATTCCCACAATACAATGCTTATTAAAAGATCGACATGAATCGCCAAGAAGCCTAATTGACTGAAGAAGATTGTAGATCATAACTGGTTTAAAAACATTCAGCTCAAAATTTCCAGATGAACCTCCAACGGCTATAGTGGTATCGTTACCAATCACCTGGGCTGCAACCATAGTCATTGCTTCAGACTGCGTTGGGTTTACTTTACCTGGCATAATAGAGCTACCTGGTTCATTTGCGGGTAAATTTAGCTCTCCTATACCACAACGAGGACCAGATCCAAGCCATCGAATATCATTAGCTATTTTCATCAAGGAGCAAGCGAGTGATTTCATTACCCCACTAGCCTCTACCACAGCATCATGCGCAGCAAGCGACTCAAATTTATTAGGCGCTGTTATAAACTCCCTCTTAGTAAGTAAAGCAATTTGCTCAGCAACCTTTACTGCAAAATCACGGTGGGAATTGAGACCGGTACCGACTGCTGTGCCACCAAGTGCAATCTGACTAAGGTGGGGTAGACAGTTTTCTACTCTTTTAATACCGTTTGTGAGTTGCTGTACATAGCCACTAAACTCTTGCTCAAGAGTAAGAGGTGTAGCATCCATTAGATGGGTTCGACCAATTTTTATAATTCCTTGAAATTCAATACATTTTTTTGATAGTGAATCACGTAGGCTGACTAGCTCAGGTAATAAATGATCATATATTTGCTCCACGGCGGCAATATGCATTGCTGTTGGAAAGGTATCGTTAGAAGATTGCCCCATGTTTACATGGTCATTAGGATGTATTGGTGTCTTAGAGCCCAATACGCCCCCTGATATCTCTATTGCTCTGTTGGCAATAACTTCATTAGTGTTCATATTAGATTGAGTTCCACTGCCGGTCTGCCACACTCTAAGTGGAAAATGGTCATCCAAATCACCACTAATGACTTCGTCAGCAGACTTGACTATAAGATCTTTTTTTTCGTTTTTTAAAAGGCCTAGCTCTGCATTAACTATGGCAGAAGCTTTTTTTAGAATACCCATACCTCTTATAAGTTCTCGCGGCATAGTTTCTATACCAATATCAAAATGAATTAGAGATCGTGCTGTTTGAGCTCCATAGTAACGGTCTGATGGAACTTCAATTTCACCCATACTGTCAGTTTCGATCCGTTTCATTATTTAGACATCCTCAGAAAAATTAAAAAAATATACCTTTGAAAACTATGATAAATAATACATATCCAAGTGACTTTATATCCAAAAACTTAGCTGAGGTTACCAGTACTCTTCAACCAGCGTGTATTTTAATCATTCATTTAAAGAAATCCAATCACTTTGATAAAATTACGATTTTTAGTTTCTGGTTACTATATTATTGGTGCTAAAGTAAACATATTACATAGTCTGAATACGGAGTAAATTGAAGAATGACAAAAAGTCTTTACTGGTATGACTATGAAACATTTGGGACAAACGCAAGCCGAGACTATATTTCGCAATTTGCCGGTATTAGAACCAATGAGAAACTAGAGGTAATTGGTGAACCGCTGACGATTTATTGCCAGCCCCCAATTGATCGACTACCTGTACCTGAAGCTTGTTTAGTTACAGGAATTACCCCTCAAATTGCTCAAGAAAAAGGAATTCCTGAAAGAGAGTTTATTCAAAAAGTGCATCAAGAGCTTTCCTTCCCCGACACTTGCGGGGTTGGATATAATAGTATCGCATTTGATGATGAGTTTACTCGATACGCACTTTTTCGTAACTTTTATGATCCTTATTTGCGGGAACGAGAACATGGCAACTCTAGATGGGATGTTATGGATCTACTTCGTCTAACTAGAGCCTTAAGGCCGGATGGAATTGAATGGCCGACCAAAAGTGACGGCTCTCCTTGTTTTAAACTAACTAGTTTGACTCAAGCTAACAATATCCCCCACGAATCTGCCCACGATGCTTTATCTGATGTTTTAGCTACAATTGCTGTTGCTAAACTCGTTATGACCAAGCAGCCAAAACTGTATGATTATGTTTATAAGTATCGATTTAAAACAAAGGTGCAGAGTTTGGTAGATGTTTGTCATCGTAAACCATTTCTCCATGTAGCTGGAAAGCTCCCAAAAGAAAATTGTTATGCAGCTCTAGTTCTGCCGTTAACAGCTCATCCAACCAATAAGAATTCTACTATTTGCTTTAACCTGATGGATGATCCAAAGCCTCTAATAGAACTCTCTGCTCAAGAAATACACAAGCGTTTGTATTCTCGAAAAAGTGATCTGCCAGATGGGCAAAAAAATCTTTCAGTTCTAGAGGTATTTGCAAACAAATGTCCAATAGTAGCAACGCCCAAGTTGGTAGATAGCATTGTTGCCGAACGCTTAGGAATAGAGCTTGAAAAATGTGAAGATAATCTCCAATACTTACTAGAGCACGATCTAGGCCCCAAGTTGAAAGAGGTTTATTCTATAAGTCAATTTCAAGACACTCAAAACCCTGAGGGTTCTTTATATCAAGGATTCGTTAATAAAGCTGATGAAAAACAGTTGCCAATAGTTAGGAAGGCTTCCGCTCAGAAACTTGCAGCTGATAATTTAATTTTTCGAGATAAGCGATACCAAAAATTACTCTTTCTTTATAGAGCAAAAAATTACCCAGATTCTTTGAGTGCATCAGAGCAAGTTACCTGGAGAGATATGCGTCTAAAAAGGCTAACTGAGGGTGATGACGGCTACATAGTGCTAAAAGACTATTTTTTAACATTGGATACGTTATTATCAAAGAAAGCGTGTTCAGAGCGAGAGCGAAGTATCTTGTTATCCTTGGAAAAATGGGGCCGAGACATCTTTGATAAAGCTTCTATGGAATAAGGTGCTGGTTCGAATATAGGAAAGTCGTTAAAATGCATACAAATACATTTTATGTTGTGAGGGAAAAGTGAAATTTGAAGGTGCAAGCATTCTCTCTGTTAGTCAATTTGAAAGAGCTGATATTGATGCCATTTTTCATGTGGCTAATCGTATGGAGCCCTATGCCCAGAGGCAGAAAAGAACCCGTGTTCTAGAGGGAGCCATTCTTGGCAATATGTTTTTTGAGGCAAGTACTAGAACCCGTATCAGCTTTGGAAGCGCATTTAATCTGTTAGGTGGTGATGTAAGAGAAACAGTTGGGTTTGAAGCTTCTGCTTTAGCAAAGGGAGAGTCATTGCATGATACAGCCAGAGTGCTTTCTGGCTTCAGCGATATTATTTGTATGCGTCACCCAGAACCAGGCTCTGTTGCAGATTTTTCAAAGAGCAGTCGAGTGCCAGTCATCAATGGCGGTGATGGCAGCAACGAGCACCCTAGTCAGGCATTGCTTGATTTGTATACAATTGAAAAAGAGTTAAAAGGTTTGGGTCGCAAGATTGATGGGCTTCGCATTGCTATGATTGGCGACTTAAGGCACGGAAGGACAGTCCACTCTCTAAGCAAACTGTTGACGCTGTATAAAAACATTTCTGTCGAGCTTGTGTCACCTAAAGACCTTGCTATGCCAAAAGATATCGTGGAAGAAATGAGAAGCAAAGGCTTGTCTGTAATTGAATCAGAAAAGATTGAATCCAGTATATCTCACGTTGATATTGTTTATTCTACTAGGATTCAAGAAGAAAGATTTACCAGCAAGCATGAAGCTGACCTATACCGAGGAAAATTTAGATTGAACCAAGCGATCTATACTGCACACTGCGAACCTAATACAGTGATTATGCATCCATTGCCCAGAGACTCCAGAGAGGAAGCTAACGAGTTAGACATAGATCTTGATGGCAATCCTAGCTTGGCTATTTTTAGGCAGACGGATAATGGATTGTTAGTCCGTATGGCTTTATTTGCCATGACTCTTGATGTAGTTAATTTGATTGAAAAACATTCGTCTGAAGTACCCTGGCATAATCTCCGTTAGTTTGTGCAAGAAAATCTCTTTAGCACCTTACTTTAAATAAAAAGCCCTTTTGACTATGAATGAATTTGACGATATTAGACCTTATTCTGATGATGAGGTAGGCACTGTTTTAGCTAGACTTGCAAAGAGTCGTGAGTTTATAGACACCCTCCTGTCAATCAAATACCCAGTATTAGCCCGCTGGGCCTCTTGGTTAGTGAGACCGGTGATTTCATATACATTGCGATCCGCTTTCTCAAGGATGCGGACAGTTCGCGATCTTCATGACGCAATAAGGGTCAGTTTTGGGAATCTATTAAGAGAGATCGATAGTGTTTTGACGGTTAGTGGTCTTGAGAAATTAGACCGAAATACACCTTACCTCTTTATCAGTAATCATCGCGATATAGCTATGGATCCGGCTTTTTTGAATGTAGCGTTAATTGATGACAATAGAGAAACCGTAAGAATTGCTATCGGAGATAATCTGTTAACTAAGGAGTTTGTATCAGATTTAGCTCGCGTAAACAAAAGCTTTGTTGTTAAGCGATCATCTATAGGCCGGCGCGAAAAATTGACAGCGCTAACACAACTATCTCGATATATACGCTGCTCGATAGTTAAGGACATGTCCTCAGTATGGATAGCGCAACGCGAAGGTCGCGCTAAGGATGGAATGGATAAGACAGAGCCAGCTTTATTGAAAATGCTGACACTAAGTAAACAAAAAAGTCAGAGTTTTGGGTCTGCTATGTGTGAGCTGAATGTAGTGCCAGTAGCTATTTCGTATGAATTTGACCCCCTTGATGTCGAAAAAGCAGCAGAGCTTCTGGAGAAACACACAAAAGGTAGCTATAAAAAAAATGAACATGAAGACTTTTTTAGCATCTACAAAGGCATTGTTGGTCGCAAAGGCGCTGTTCATGTTGCTTTTGGCGAACCAATACTGACTGAGCATGTTTCTGCTGATGAGGCAGCGCTGGCATTGGATCATCAAATTATCAATAATTATAAACTTCATGCAACTAATCTATTGGCGTACCACAAATTACATGAACCCACTGA
>JBLHWD010000041.1:0-6890 GCA_047628995.1 Saprospiraceae bacterium
TTGCTGCTAGATGATGGTCCATTATTTTTAGCTGATGCTTTTATTAATGTAAACCCAACAGAAGAACAGATTGTCGACATCACAAAAGATGCTATTAGCTTTGTTAAAGGGTGCGGGGTCATACCTAAAGTAGCCCTTCTTTCTCACTCCAATTACGGAACATATGATGACCACTCAGCTCACAAAATGAAGCGAGCTGCAGAAAAACTTCGCATTGAAATTACCAATATCGAGATTGACGGAGAAATGCATGCTATGTCTGCCTTGAATGAGGCTCTCAGAGAGACTACCTGCAACGACACCAACATCACCGGGCGAGCTAATGTGCTGATAATGCCAAATATGGACGCTGCAAGCATAGCTCTTGGCCTAATCCGCTCTTTGACCAATGCTCGTCTTGTGGGGCCCTTTGTTAATGGCCTAGAAAAGCCTGCACATATATTAATACCCTCGGTTTCAGGTAGGGGTATTTTGAATACCACAGCTATGATGGGGTCAGAATATTTTACTATAAATGACCATCTGGAAGCTGAATCATAAGATAGGGCTACGGCACTATCGTTTTTAGCCTAGTAGTGCGGAGGCTTAGTCGTGCTCTCAGGCTCCTCAGAAAGCTTAGTCGATAATACTTTTGTTGATGAAATAAGCTGTTTGCATTTCTCAACAAGCGCATCAATCTGATTCTGCTGCCTGCAAACCACGTCATTAAGCTGACGAATAGCGTCTTCCTGATAAGCCATCTTAGTTTCCAGCTCAATTATTCTTTCTATAGACACCGCAGTCTCCAAAAAATATTTACCTATATAAAAAAACCGCAGAATAAACATTCTGCGGTTTTAATATTATTATCAAATAGCATAAAAATATAATACTAAATTTTATTTCGTGCGATCACAATTTACCTGAATTTTCAGCTAAGTATGAAGCAACTCCATCAGGGGAAGCATCCATGCCTTTATCGCCCTCTTTCCAGCCAGCTGGGCAGACTTCGCCATGTTTTTGGTGAAAGCTTAAAGCATCAATCATGCGAAGCATCTCGTCAATATTACGCCCTAATGGCAAATGATTGACCACTTGATGATAAACAACTCCATCTTCACCAATTAGGAATGAACCGCGAAAAGCAACTCCGGCATCTCCAAACTCAACATCGTAAGCCTGGCAAATTTCGTGTTTCATGTCAGCAACAAGAGGATACCTGACTTGCCCAATACCGCCGTCATTGATTGCTGTATTGCGCCAAGCGTTGTGAGTGAACACAGAATCAATAGAGATCCCTATAACCTCAACGCCACGTTTTTTAAACTCTTCGATACGATGATCAAATGCAATCAACTCCGAAGGGCAAACGAATGTGAAATCTAAAGGATAGAAAAAAATTACTGCCTTTTTTCCTTTAATGGTTGCGTGTAAATTAAATTCATCAACAATTTCACCATTAGCCATTACCGCACCAGAAGTGAAGTCCGGGGCTTGTTTACCTACTAATACTCCCATGATACAACTCCTTTTATTTATATTTAAAAAACAAAGAAAGCAAGGTAGTTCACCATACTTTAAAAAAATGTGGACTGTAATATTACACCATCCCACATGACAGTGAAGTTGTCATTTCCTATCGAACTCACAGACAATGACTAGCAGCTAGCTGTGTATTCAAACAAAGAACTGCAAACTTATTTCAGAAGTCCTGAATTAAGCAGCTTAAGATGCCTGCTTTACCAAAGGAGCTAACTCGCCTTTTTCATGCATCTCTATAATAATATCACAGCCTCCCACTAGCTGCCCTTTTACCCAAAGCTGAGGAAAAGTTGGCCAGTTACCATATGAAGGTAGATTCGATCGAATTTCTGGGTTACTTAGTATGTCCACAAAAGCAAAACGTTCACCGCAAGATGTCAAAGCCTCCACAGTCCGCGCAGAAAAACCGCATTGTGGGGCATTTGGGGAACCTTTCATATAAAGAATAATTGGGTTGCCTTCTATCTGTTCGCGAATGGTTTCCATGATATCCATCTAATTTACATCTCCAAAAAACTAAATAATAAATTTTTATTGTATATTTCAACCATTTTAACCTTTTTTTAACCTTTTTTCAGAAGATTATTTTCATTACCTATAAATGCAAATGAAAATAATTCTCATTATTATTAATAACGCAAATGATAACTGTTCTCATTTCGACTAAAATGGTTTATAGTGCTTCCGTTAGCTAAAAAGAGCTCGCATTTATTGCAAAGGTTGTTCTACGGTATATGAATTATGAATTCATCTGACTGGTCAATCTTAGCATTGAAAAGTAATTAATCAGGAGAAGGTGGGATGTTTCGTAAAACAATCGTGGGACTTGTGCTTTTATCAATTGCATTTGTAGTTGAGGCACAACCGAATTTAGAGGAAATGTGGAAACTGATACAAAAACAACAAGCAGAGATTAGCACCCTTAAAGATGGGCTTGCTGAAAACGATGCTAAAGACGAATCCACATTTACAGCTATAGAGGAAATCACATCAGGTCCAACTGCAAAACTAGCTGAATGGGCTAGCAAAACCAGTATGGGTGGCTATGGTGAGCTTCACTACAACAACCATAACTCTGATAACTCAACGAATTCAAAAAAT
This sequence comes from Saprospiraceae bacterium, assembly GCA_047628995.1. GTDB lineage: Bacteria > Pseudomonadota > Gammaproteobacteria > Pseudomonadales > Porticoccaceae > Porticoccus. The sequence goes on from JBLHWD010000041.1 coordinate 2,623, forward strand.
GAATTTGATCTACATAGATTTGTGTTATTTGTAGGCCATCAGTATAACGACAACCTAAGGTTTTTCTCAGAATTTGAAATCGAACACAGCATTGCTGGCGAAGGCAAAGCGGGTGAGGTTGAAGTAGAGCAAGCCTACATAGAGTGGGATTACGCTGATAATCATAGAGCTAAAGGTGGTGTTTTCTTAATGCCTGTAGGTATTTTGAATGAAACTCATGAGCCTGATTCTTTTTACGGCACTGAACGTAACGCTATTGAAAAAAATATTATTCCATCTACTTGGTGGGAAGGTGGCGTAATGCTTAGCGGAGAGCTTGCTGAAGGCTTAAGCTATGATGCTGGTGCTCACTCTGGGTTATATATCAACGCATCGGAAGGTAAATATAAAATCCGTGATGGACGCCAGAAAGTTGGTAAAGCAAAAGGTGATGATATAGCTTATACAGGTCGCCTAAAATATACTGGCATACCTGGTTTAGAACTAGCTGCTACCTTTCAGCATCAAGTGGATGTCTGGCAAGGCGAAACAGTTGGTGGCGTAGATAAAGTTGATGCTAACCTAATTGAAGCGCATGCTGCATATAAAAATGGCCCATTTGGTTTCCGAGCACTTTATGCGCAATGGGATCTTGATGACGGTATCAACACAATTCAAGCAGGCGCTGATGAACAGGAAGGCTTTTACATTGAGCCATCTTACCAGCTGACAGATAAGCTGGGTGTTTTTGCTCGATTTAACCAGTACGATAATACTGCTGGTGGAAACACGAATTCAGAAAAACAGCAAACCGACATCGGTTTCAATTACTGGATACATGAGCAAGTTGTTTTAAAGGTAGACTACTTTGATCAAGATAATGACAGCGGTACAGAATACAAAGGCTTTAACGCTGGAATTGGATGGAGTTTCTAACTATCTACATACCCTCAAAATATGTAGGTCAACGGTTGTTTAAGCAGACTACCGAGATAAAGAGAGCCACGCCCGTGGCTCTCTTTATTCTGTTGCTGAGCCTCACTTTTTTTTATTCTAGTAACGCACACAGCAAAATTTATCAAACAACACCTGAATTTTTAACTGAAAATTTTGATACACCGCAAACTAAAGCCGAATCTCTTTGGCTTACTCCAGAATTAAAAAAATTAACTAGCGAGATTTTAGGCCGTCCAATAAGAGGTATGCGTGCTAGATACTATAGCGAAGGTGAAAAAACTGCCTGGATACTTGAGGAAATTGGAAAAGAAAAGCCAATAACTGTAGGTGTCGTAATAGGCGGCAAGCTTGAAGATTTCCATATAGAGCATGTAAAGGTTTTAGCTTTTAGAGAGTCTCGAGGCTGGGAGGTTCGTTATCCATCATTTACGAATCAGTATAAGAATGTAAAAATGACGCCTAACTATAAATTAGATCAGTATATTGATGGTATTACAGGGGCGACATTATCAGTTAGGGCACTAAACAAGATAGCTAGGCTTGCCCTCTTTTATCACCAACAAGTGCTGACTCTGAACTTATAGCGATAAAAATATACTTTATCCACCATAGGAAGTTCGCATTTGAAGCGCAAGCGCCCAGGCAATATTACTTTCAACCTAAAATGGCACACCCGTGTAGGGTTGTCGATAATGATAGTGTTAGTTTTTCTTTCTATAACAGGAATACTACTCAATCATTCGCCTGCAGTAGGTCTAAGTAAAAAGATACTAAGTTCTGAATGGTTGATGAACTGGTATGGGTTTGAAACATCGTCTTATTCAGGATTTCAAGTAGGCAAGCAGTGGATTAGCCATACAGGTGATCGTGATCTTCTCTTAGGTGCTAAAACCGTCGCTAACTGCCCTCCTCCTTTAATAAATGCAGCGCTCACCCCAAATTTTTTAGTAGCCTTATGTAGCGATGAATTAGTTATTTTAACTGCTAATGGAGATCTAGTTGAAAAAATTAATCTGCTAAGTGGTTTACCCGAATACACAACCAACTTAAAGTATTCCAAAGACAAGGTGTTAATTGAGTCTAATGCTGAAATACTATCAATAAATCTTGATAGTCTTGAAATTGTTCCGAGTGAAATCAAAGTTGATAGCTGGCCTCTTGAGTCGCCACTTCCGGCTCACCTTGTAAAAAAACTCAATCAAGCTTCCAAGTTGCCTGGAATATCCCTAGAAACTATTGTCTTAGATTTACATAGTGGTCGTTTTTTTGGTGACACTGGTGTTCTGTTTGTAGACTTTATGGGCCTACTAACCGTTTTTTTAGCTATAACAGGCCTATACAGCTGGCTTGCGCGTCGCCGTAAGAAAAAAAAGTAGCTCATAAAGCTAGATTGCTAATAAATCTTGTGACCCATTGCCAATCTATAAAATTCCTTATAGTATTCTAAGTCTAGGGGCAGCAGGCAGCTGCCTTTTTGCATTTTTAATTAGCCAAACAATCTCTACTTTTTATTATATGCAGCAGCAGGAAAATTATGACTAGTAGCGCTTTAATAAACAATTATGGCACAAGAAAAATCACTCTATGTAGGGGTGAGGGCTCATGGGTTTGGGACAAGAATGGTAAACGTTACCTAGATGCGCTGTCAGGGATCGCTGTTTGCGGCTTAGGGCATGCTCATCCAGCGGTTACAGAAGCTATTTCGACCCAAGCAAAGTCTATTATTCACTGCTCCAATCTTTATAATATTGAGGCGCAAGAATCATTAGCAGAAAAACTCCGAAAAATATCTGGCCTGGAAAAGCTATTCTTCAGTAATTCAGGCGCTGAAGCTAATGAAGCTGCTATAAAGCTAGCGAGGCTATTTGGAAGAAAAAAAGCTATTTCTAAACCAACAATTATCGTCATGGAAAATTCCTTTCATGGTAGGACAATGGCAACACTTTCAGCAACCGGAAGCACAAACTATCAAGATGGTTTTGGGCCGTTGCTTGAAGGTTTTATTAGGGTCCCTTACAACAATATCAACGCAATAAGAGATGTCGCAAAGAACAACAAAAACATAGTTGCAGTTTTAGTCGAACCCATACAGGGTGAAGGAGGCGTCATAATTCCTGAAGTCGATTATTTACCGACATTGCGTCAAATTTGTGACGAATATGACTGGTTAATGATCATGGATGAAATTCAGGCCGGTAATGGTCGTACTGGATCTTACTTCAACTACCAACAGTATGGTTTTTTACCTGATATTGTAACTACAGCTAAAGGTCTAGCGAATGGCGTACCTATCGGAGCTTGTCTTGCTGGAGTAAAGGCGGCCAATTTAATGAGTCCAGGCAGCCACGGGTCTACTTTTGGTGGGAATCCACTTGCATGTGCTGCGGCTCTGGCAACTATACATACCATCGTTAACGATAAGCTATGCGAAAAAGCAAAAAAACAAGGCGCTTATATCAAGGAGCAACTCAAAAGTAATCTTTCGGGCTGCCCCAAAGTACTTGAAATCAGAGGTCAGGGGTTAATGATAGGGGTTCAGCTTAATATGCCCTGTAAAAATTTAGTTGACCTATCAGCTGAGAAGGGACTATTAATTAATGTTACGGCTGAATCAGTTATTCGTTTACTCCCGCCTCTCAACATAACAAACGAACAAGCGAAACTTCTAGTTAGCACTCTCACTGAAGTGATCGAACAAGGATAAAAAAATGGGATCTAGACATTTTCTAACACTCCAAGACCTGTCAAAAGAAGAATTTAAGCAAATTCTAGCTAGAGCCTCTGAGCTCAAAAAAAGTCACCATGAAGGGGTCATCTATCAGCCCTTTATAGGTAAAGTCATGGCAATGATTTTTGAAAAATCCTCAACGCGAACTAGAGTATCTTTTGAAACAGGTATGGCTCAACTAGGTGGGAGTGCAATTTTCCTCTCTCCTAATGACACCCAACTTGGTCGCGGAGAATCTATAGAGGATTCAGCAAAAGTGATTTCAAGCATGGTGGATATAGTAATGCTTAGAACATTCAGCCAAGAATCGATTGAGAACTTTGCGGCGCACTCCTCCGTGCCTGTTATTAACGCTTTAACAGATGATCATCACCCATGCCAGCTATTGGCTGACATGCAAACATACATTGAACACAGAGGAAGCATTCAAGGAAAACGTGTAGTTTGGGTGGGCGACGGAAATAATATGTGTCAATCTTATATGCATGCGGCAGAAATGCTCGATTTTGAACTTTTTATTGCTTGCCCTGAAGGTTTTGAGCCTTGCTCCACACTACTTGATCAGTTGAGCAACCGTGTGACTCTTATGCGTGACCCAACTGCA
>JBLHWD010000042.1:0-6875 GCA_047628995.1 Saprospiraceae bacterium
TAGCAAAACTTCGTGCAGCCAGAATTCTATGGTCAACGTTAATGAAAGAAAAATTTAACCCCAAAAATGAGAAGTCTTTAGTCCTCCGCACGCATTGCCAAACCTCTGGGGTCAGTCTAACCAGCAAGGATCCTTACAACAATATAATAAGAACAACCATTGAGGCAATGTCTGCTGTTCTGGGGGGTACGCAATCTTTGCACACCAATGCATTTGATGAAGCGCTTGGGTTGCCAACAGAATTCTCTGCTCGTATTGCGAGAAATACGCAGCTGGTGATTCAAGAGGAAACAGGTATTACTAATGTAGTCGACCCCTTAGCGGGCTCATACTATATAGAAACCCTAACTGACCAGCTGGTTAAGTCAGCTCTTAAATTAATTAATGAGGTAGAGGAGCTGGGGGGTATGACAAAGGCTGTTGAATCAGGCATGCCTAAACTAAGTATTGAGAAAGCAGCAGCATTAAGACAGGCAAGAGTCGATCGAGGTGAAGAAGTTATTGTTGGAGTTAATAAGTTTGAGCTAACAGAAGAACCCGATGTAGATGTTCTCGATATTGATAACACTGCTGTTCGTGACTCACAGATTAAAAAATTGGATAAAATTCGCGAAGAACGTGACAATATTTTGTGTCAGAATGCTCTTGATGCTCTTACTGAGTCAGCATCAACTGGGCAGGGAAATTTGCTAGATTTAGCTGTAAATGCTGCTCGGTTAAGGGCAACAGTTGGTGAAATTTCTTATGCGCTAGAAAAAGAGTGGGGGAGGCATCAGGCTGTGACAAAAACTATCAGTGGTGTTTATGGTTCCGCTTATGAAGGGGACAAGGAATTTGCTGCCATACAGGCAAGAGTAAAAGATTTTTCTGTAGATTTTGGAAGACGGCCGCGAATGTTGGTGGCTAAAATGGGGCAAGATGGACACGATCGAGGGGCCAAGGTCATTGCTACAGCGTTTGCTGATATTGGTTTTGATGTAGATATCAGTCCTATGTTTCAAACCCCAAAAGAAGCCGCTCGCATGGCGATAGAAAATGATGTTCATATAGTCGGAATTTCCTCTCAGGCTGCTGGGCATAAAACGCTAATACCTCAACTAATAAAGGCTCTATCTGATTGTGGTGCAAATGAAATTAAAGTAGTTTGCGGAGGAGTTATTCCACCGAAAGACTACCAGGGGCTTTACGATGCTGGTGTTTCTGCCATATACGGGCCAGGTACAAACATACCTTTAGCCGCAGAAGAAATTCTCGAGTTACTTCGCAATAATTATAGAAATGAAAAATAGGAGAGAGTGATGCGCGAAGTTATCGAGCAGCTGGCAGAGAAAAGGAAGCAGGCAAATCTTGGGGGCGGTCAGAGACGTATTGATGTCCAACACAAAAAGGGCAAATTGACTGCTAGAGAGCGAATTGAATTGTTGCTGGATCGAGATACATTTGAGGAATGGGATACCTTTGTGGAGCATCGCTGTACAGATTTTGGCATTGACCAAGAACACATCCCTGGTGACGGTGTAGTTACTGGGTACGGCACTATTAACGGCAGGCTGGTTTTTCTGTACAGTCAGGACTTTACCGTTTTCGGTGGTTCGCTATCTGAAACACATGCTGAAAAAATATGTAAAGTAATGGCGCAGGCAATCAAGGTTGGTGCGCCAGTTATCGGTTTGAATGATTCGGGCGGTGCTCGCATCCAAGAAGGCGTTGCATCTTTAGGTGGCTACGCTGATGTGTTTCAACAAAATGTTATGGCTTCAGGAGTTATTCCGCAAATTTCTATGATTATGGGTCCCTGTGCAGGCGGTGCTGTTTATTCGCCAGCAATCACAGACTTTATCTTTATGGTTAAGGACAGCTCATACATGTTTGTTACTGGACCTGATGTTGTTAAAACTGTTACTCATGAGACAGTAACAGCTGAAGAACTTGGGGGTGCGGTAACTCACTCTAGTAAGTCAGGTGTTTCTGATATGGCTTTTGAGTCTGATGTAGATGCGCTGCTCAATTTACGACATTTTATTTCATTTTTGCCAGCAAATAACCGAGAAAAATCTCCTGTGTGGCCAACAGAGGACTCCGCTGACCGAATTGAACCTTCTTTGAACTCGCTAATCCCCAATGATCCGAATAAACCTTACGATATGAAAGAGCTTATCATCAAGGTTGCTGATGAGAGTCAATTTTTTGAGATACAGCCTGACTATGCAGCTAATTTAATTATTGGTTTTATTCGTATTGATGGCTCTTCAGTAGGGGTTGTGGCTAACCAGCCGTTAGTGCTTGCTGGTTGTTTAGACATCAACGCATCAAAGAAAGGCGCTCGTTTTATTCGTTTCTGTGACGCTTTTAATATTCCAGTCTTAACATTTGTGGATGTGCCAGGATTTATGCCAGGCACCACCCAAGAATACGGCGGCATTATTAAGCATGGTGCCAAATTGCTCTATGCTTATGCTGAGTGCACTGTACCAAAAGTCACAGTCATAACACGTAAAGCATATGGCGGCGCCTATGATGTGATGTCCTCTAAGCATCTTCGCGGTGATGTTAATTTTGCATGGCCAACAGCAGAAATTGCTGTAATGGGCCCTAAAGGTGCAGTTGAAATCATATTCAGAAGCGATATTGGTGATGCAGAAAAAATTAAAGCGAGAGAAATAGAATATCGTGAAAAATTTGCTAATCCTTTCATAGCTGGTAAGCGTGGATATATCGATGATGTGATTGCACCGCAAGATACCAGGAAAAGAATTGCTCGCTCGTTATCCATGCTGAGTAATAAAGATGTAGAAAATCCGTGGCGAAAACATGGAAATATTCCCTTGTAAAAATTGGAAATTTTTTTAGTTTTTAGTTGATATAAATATAATTTTTTAATAGAAGATGGCGTATGTTTAAGAAAATTCTTGTTGCAAATAGAGGTGAGATTGCTTGCCGTATATTTCGAACGGCAAAGGCTATGGGTATTGCCACTGTGGCGGTCTACTCTGATGCAGATAGAGATGCATTGCATGTTTCGATGGCAGATGAATCTGTGTATATAGGTCCTTCTGCCTCCTCAGAAAGCTACCTTGTTATTGAAAAAATTATAAATGCTTGTAAAAAATCTGGAGCCGATGCAGTTCATCCTGGTTATGGTTTTTTGTCTGAAAATAAAAAATTCTGCCAAGCCCTCGATTCCGCAGGCATCTCTTTTATTGGCCCCGGGGTAAAACCGATAGAGTTAATGGGAGATAAAATCACATCAAAACTAATTGCCACAAATGCCGGCGTTAACACAGTTCCTGGATATGACGATGTTGTTAAAGATGCAAATCAAGCAGTAGAGATTGCAGAAAAAATTGGCTTTCCTGTTATGTTAAAAGCCTCTGCGGGTGGTGGCGGCAAAGGTATGCGTGTTGCTTGGAATAAAAAAGAGTGCATAGATGGTTTTGAACGCGCAACCAATGAAGCTGTTTCTAGTTTTGGAGATGGCCGTATTTTTATTGAGAAATATATCGAAGATCCGCGTCATATTGAAATTCAAATAATAGCAGATGGATTTGGAAGTGTAATTTATTTGGGAGAGCGCGAATGTTCAATTCAGCGTCGCCACCAAAAGGTCATAGAGGAAGCTCCTTCGCCTTTCTTAACTGAGGAAGTTAGAAAGAAAATGGGAGAACAGTCTATTTTGTTAGCCAAAGCTGTTGATTACAAGTCTGCAGGTACAGTTGAGTTTATTGCAGACGCAGATATGAATTTCTACTTTTTGGAAATGAATACCCGATTGCAGGTAGAGCATCCCGTTACAGAAATGGTCACTGGCTGCGATCTAGTTGAGCTGATGATTCGTGTTGCTGCAGGTGAAAAACTTCCATTACTTCAAGAGGATATTAATCTTAAGGGTTGGGCTATAGAGGCTCGTGTCTACGCAGAGGACCCTTTTAACAATTTTATGCCTTCGGTGGGCAGATTGGATCGTTATATTGAGCCACATGGGGAAGGAGTCCGAGTCGATAGCGGCGTTTGCGAAGGCGGCGAGGTGTCTATATTTTATGACCCGATGATTTCAAAACTTATAGTTTATGGCTCTGATCGCAATGAGGCAATCATACGAATGACTGATGCTCTGGATGCTTACTATATACGAGGTGTTCAACACAACATTAGTTTCTTAAATGCATTAATAGCACATCCTCGTTTTAAGTCTGGAAAGTTAAGCACTAATTTCATTTCCGACGAATACCCAGATGGATTTAATGCTGATCTTGTATTCCAGGATGATCCAGCTATTTGCGTTGTGGTGTCAGCAGTAGTTCATAAATTATATAATGATAGGTGCGCCATGATTTCCGGTCAGCTTCCGGGCCATGAGTATTCTCCATTAGAAGAACTAGCCATCATTATGGATGGAGGAGTAGCGGTCCATCAGGCGACAATAGAAAAAGTTGATCAAACCTGTATCGTTAATCTTGGAAAGAATGCCTATAGAGTTGAGACAGACTGGCGTATTGGCGAAGTTTTGTTTAAAGCAAATGTGAATGGAGCGACTGTGTGTCTCCAGATCGACCAAGTAGGACAAACCCTTCATTTATTCCACAGAGGCGCCAAAAAAATTGCGCTTGTTGTATCACCTAGAGCCGAAGAGCTCAATCGGTATATGCTAAATAAAGAGCCACCCGATATGTCTAAGTATTTAATTTCTCCAATGCCTGGGTTGCTTGTTAAGTTAACAGTAAAGGCTGGAGATGTCGTGAAGGAAGGGCAAGAGCTAGCTGTTATTGAGGCAATGAAAATGGAAAACAGTCTCTGCGCTATCTCTGAGGGCGTGGTTCTAAGTGTCCCCATCAGTGTTGGGGATAGCCTGTCAGTTGGGCAGTTAATTATTGAATTTAGTTAAGTGATGCTGATGCGGTACGTTGCATAGTTGTTTTCATATTTTAGGAAATAATGTCTTATACTACCCATCATCACATTTAGAGGTTACAAATATTGCAATTTAATTGTGGCGAACTTGCAGAAAATCTATTACTAGGAGATAGGAGAGCTCTATCAAAGGCTATCACCTTGGTCGAGTCTGTTCTTCCGCTGCACCGAGAGAGTGCAGCGGAGCTTCTAGAGATTATTATGCCATATACTGGAAATTCCATCAGGGTTGGGATCTCCGGGGCCCCAGGTGTGGGTAAATCAACCTTTATTGAATCATTAGGTAATCATGTTGTTGCCCAAGGGCACAAAGTTGCTGTTTTAGCGATAGATCCGACATCCTCTGTAAGTGGAGGCTCCATACTGGGCGACAAGACACGAATGGAGACTTTGTCTAGAAAAGATAATGCATATATTAGGCCTTCTCCGGCAGGCAAGACATTAGGCGGAGTAACTCGGAGAACACGAGAAACATTATTGTTGTGTGAAGCAGCTGGTTTTGACGTAATTTTTGTAGAAACTGTCGGAGTGGGTCAGTCAGAAACAGCTGTAGCAGAGATGACAGATATGTTTATCCTTATGTTGTCGCCTGGAGGAGGTGACGAACTTCAGGGAATTAAACGTGGGATCATGGAGCTCGCTGATTTGGTTTTGGTAAATAAATCTGACGGAGATCAATTGGCTGCAGCTGACCGCACAGTTTCTGATTACCAGCTCGCGCTAAATTTTCTGCATGACAGAAGTGTAAACTGGCAAGCTAAAATTCAGGCAGTTTCCGCCCTGACCAACCAAGGCATTGATGCAGTATGGAGCTCCGTTACCGAATACCAGAGCCTACTGGAGGCAGCTGGGGAGATAGCCTCGCGGAGAACTGCTCAATCTTGCGCTTGGATGTGGAGTGAAACCTCCGATGAGCTTCTTACAGAGCTCAGGCAAAGTAAATCAGTTATAGCATTAGTTGAAGATTTAGAGCGCGAAGTAAAAGAAGGTTTGCTGCCTCCCACAATTGCGGCAAAAAGACTAATTAAAGCATTCAGGCAATAGATGCTTAAAGGAATGTGGAAATTCAGGGATAAAAAGGCATCTCATGATTGGAAATCTTAACCATATAGCAGTTGTTGTACCGGATCTTGATGAGGCTTTAGCTATCTATCAGGGGGCATTAGGGGCAAAGGTTTCTAGTCCAGTAGATTTACCAAAGCATGGTGTACGGGTAATCTTTGTTGAGCTTGACAACACTAAAATAGAATTGCTTCTACCAATTGGAGTTGATTCCCCAGTGGCTAATTTTCTAGATCGCAATCCTAGTGGCGGTATACATCATGTGTGTTATGAGGTGAAAGACCTTGTCGATGCCAAAAATAAATGTATCGCTCAGGGATTGAGAGTATTAGGTAATGGGCAGCCTACAACTGGAGCACATGGAAAGCCGGTGCTGTTTCTTCATCCTAAAGACTTACTTGGCACCCTCGTGGAGCTAGAAGAAATATAAAACAGAGTCTCATGAGACTTTAGTATTAGTTACTGTTTTCGGAGCGGTAATAATCCATCAGTATTTGAGCTACCTCTGGTCGTGAAAATTCCGGTGGAGGAGCAGTCCCTTCACTTAATATTTGTCGAACTTTAGTTCCAGATAAAATAACAAAGTCTTCTTTTTTATGATCTTTTGCTTCATTCATCATTACGACTTGATCTAATTTTTTTGAATATGCAGTGTGATCTGCGCGGAAAATTTCTATTTCAAGTGAGCCAGCTGGGACTTTTTCATCGAAAATTTTCTGAGCATCAAATGCCCCATAGTAATCCCCTACTCCAGCATGATCGCGACCAACAATTAAATGCGTAGCGCCCATATTTTGCCTGAAAACAGCATGAAGAACTGCTTCTCTTGGACCTGCATAGAGCATATCAAAACCATACCCATTAACCATGACAGAATTTTCGGGGAAGTATAAGTCAACCATTTT
>JBLHWD010000043.1:0-6687 GCA_047628995.1 Saprospiraceae bacterium
CAAGAATAAATTAAAAAATTACTAGGATATGGTGGGTCGTGTTGGGTTCGAACCAACGACCAATTCCTTAAAAGGGAACTGCTCTACCAACTGAGCTAACGACCCGCTCGAAGAGGGGCATATCTTACTCATGAACAATGAAAAATCAAGTGTTAATTCAACTGTAATCAATCAGTTTAGTATCTGCATTTCGATATGATTTACAGGGGGGTCTCGAGCTAAAAATTTATATCAATAAACTTTCGAGCTAGCACAGCAATATTGCTATCGCCGATTGCAATATTTTCTAGCAATGACTTCGCTCTAGCTTTGTCTCCTTGCATAAAATATACCTGCCCCAGTTTGAACTTAGAACCCAGGAACTTTCTATGCGCTGTATAATTATCATGTACAACAGAAAATGACTGGCGAGCTAAATCTAACTCGTTTTGCAATAAATAGATTTCACCAAGCCAATAATGCGCATTTGGAACATACACACCCTTAGGGTAAGCGCTTACATATGTCTTAAACTTGGATATGGCCTTATCTATCTCCCCTGACTTAAGGTAAGCATAAGCATTGTCGTAATGATCACTTTCTTTCTCGGCCTTAACTACTAACAGGAGTTTCTGATTTTTACTGATCACTTCATCAGATGGGATTACGGCTAATTCTGATTTACTAAACTCAGTAGATAATCGACGATCTAAATCAAGGTAATTATCTTTTTGCTGTTTTGAGAGTCGACTTATGTCATTTTTCAGCTCCTCCACCATACCTCTAAGAGTTTTTACCTCCTCCCTTAAAAGCTGCCCTTGGTAGTGGGGATCGGGCGGAAGAGACTGCTTGCTTACGTTGATGGTAGCGGCGGCTTGTGTTTTCACTCCAATCTCAGAAACTGGTGCAGCAGCAGCAGCAAACATAGAAAAAATAGCCAAGAAAATTACAGTGCAGAAATGTGCGGGCATAAAACAGGCCACTCTTTGATAATTACTTATGTCTTTTAGCAACAAACTGCCACCAAAGTCCTCCAGATCTATATTTTAAAATCTGAGGACCTATTCTTTAAGTTTAATGGCACATATTATTTTAGTTCTACTCGACGATTCAATGTCCATGATTTTTCATCACCTCCTGACGAAGCTGCCTGCTCTTCCCCATAGCTAACAACCTCAATAAGCGATCCATTAACGCCCTCTTGAATTAAAAAATCACGCGCAGCATTACCTCTACTTTCCCCTAACGCCATATTATATTCGCGGCTGCCGCGCTCATCTGCATGGCCTAGCAGGCGAACACTAATTTGATTCATTTGAATATTTTTTGCATGAAGACGCAAAGCTGATCGAGCTTCAGCATTAAGAATAACTTTGTCAAACTCGAAGTAAAATACACGCGCAACCTTACTGTCAGTAGCCAGCGAAGAACCCATAAAAGCTCTATCTTTTATAGACCCTGTAGTTATATTTTCACTAGGCATTGTTGCGACGCTGTTTGTAGAGGAGCACCCCGCTAGAACTAAGGAAAATAAGCCAACAATCACACTATATTTACAGATATTAGTTTTCATTTTATGCTCCAGTTATTGATTTTTTTAGATTTTAATCCGGCTCATTACTTTATTTTTTATTTTGGTGACCAGGCTGGTTCACGCACATCGCCCTGTAAGCTTGGTAGAAAAAATTTTACCCCTGCATCCAAAGAGACGGCTGCTAGAACTCCTTTGTTATTCTTCTTCGTTGCATAAAGTAGCATAGCACTATTTGGAGCCACTGTCGGTGACTCGTCTAAACTTGTGTTAGTTAAAATTCTCAGGTCTCCAGTTACTAGATCCTGTGTCGCAATATGAAACTGCTTTCCGCTTCTATGTATCATAACTAAAGTTCTTCCGTCTGCAGCAAGACTTGGTCTTGCATTATATGAGCCCTTGAAAGTCAGGCGCTTAACCTTAGATGTCTTGAGGTCTACTTTATATATTTGCGGGGATCCTCCTCTGTCTGACGTAAATACCAAGGATTTGCTATCTGGAGTCCAGTTTGGTTCGGTATCTATTGCAAAATGATTTGTATGGCGAGCAAATTTTCTACTCCGCAAATCAAAAGTATACACTTCCGGATTACCATCTTTTGAAAGAACCAATGCTAGCTTCTTCCCATCTGGAGACCATGATGGTGCTCCGTTTAACCCTCTAAAATTAGTAAGCTGCTTTCTGCTAGCATTAGATAATTTTTGGCGAAAAATGGCTGGTCGGCCAGTTTCAAAAGAAACATAGACTAATTCCTTTGCATCAGGAGACCATGAGGGCGACATTATAGGATGCTGCGACTCAAGTATTAACCGTTCTCTAGCGCCATCTACATCTGCCACCATTAATTTATACGTATTCTTTCCGCTTAACATCACTGAGGTCACGTAGGCCACCCGCGTCGAAAATGCCCCAGAAATTCCTGTGACTGCAAGATATACTTCATCGCTAATATGATGAGCCAAATCACGCAATTGCTCCTTGGAGCCTCTTGCAACCTTAGTAAACACCACTCGAGCGCTATGTACCTCTATTAGGCTAAACGTAACTTGGTAGATTCCTCTGTTAAGTAAGGCGTCTCCAACAACAAGGTATTCAGCACCCAAGATCAGCCAGTCCCGAGCATACACCTCTTCAATTGATGCGGGAAAAGACAGCATATCTTTTCTAGAAATAGGACCGAACAACCCGCTTCTTTCCAGATCAGCCTCTACGATGCTACTAACATCTTCTGGTAGATCGCTTCCATGCCAAGTAATAGGCGGAATTCCGATCTTAGAAGGGTTATCCATTCCCTTCGTAATTTCGATGGTTAAATTTGCAATACCTGCTAACGGGTAGGCCAGGAGTAATAAAAACATTACTACAGAAATATTAGTTTTTTTCACTTTTATTTATAACCTCAAGTCGTCTGGCCTAAAGACTAAATGTAACCGCCTAAAGCTTTTTTCAAATATTTGTATATCTAGTTTCTGTAATTTATCGAATTTATCTACCTTATAAACTGCTTGCTCTGCAGAGCGGTCAAAAGCCTTATTGCCACTTGACTTCACCAACGCAACACTGACCACTTGGCCTGTTGGCACTAATTTAATTATTAGCTCCGCCTGCATACCTCTTCTAGCACTGGGTGGTCTATTCCAATTAGCCTCTATTCTTTCCATCACATAAGCAGAGTAACTGGAAGTTAACTTATCGTTGCGACCATCTAACTCCAGCTTTTTTTCTGCTTTTAATTTGTTGGCCTTATGTTGATCAATTTTTTTTTGTTTCTTTGGTGGCGTCAAACTCGGTTTAGTTTTAGGTTTAGTTTTAGGTTTAGGTTTAGGTTTAGGTTTAGGTTTAGGTTTTTTTGGTTTCACCCTGCTAGTCTTTGGGGTTATCGCGTCCGAATGCAAAAGATTAGCTTGTATATATTTTGGAGGGGAGATCTTGCGAGGCTTACTATCCCCCTCCCATTCGCTAACCAGAAAAAAAATTACTAGGCTATGCAAAAAAAGACTAAAAAATATAGCTGTAGCGATAGAGGTGAACCTTTCAAGTAACACAGCCGTCAGTTTTTTCTTGGTGGTTCAGTTACAAGACCAACAGAGGCCGCCCCAGCATTTTGTAATTCGCTCATTAGCTCAACAACAGACCCATAATTAACATTAGCATCTCCCCAGACCAAAATAGGCGTCTTGGGCTCCTGGCGCATTACTTTTTCGACTTTAGCTATAATTGATACAAGAGCTTCTTGTTTATGTTTTCCGTTTCCTAAATCAAGATAAAGCGTCTTATCAGCCTTAATTGAAACAATCAAAGGATCTCTATTATTTTCTTCTAATGGTGCAGATGGAGCATTTGGCAGTTCAACTTTTACGCCCTGCATAAGCAACGGAGCAGTCACCATAAAAACTATCAGCAGCACTAACATCACATCAATGTAAGGCACAACATTAATTTCAGCAACCAACCGACGTTTACTTTTTATAGATTTAATAGTCACTTGCTATAGACTCTGCGGTGTAAAATGGTAGATAGCTCTTCTGCAAATGTTTCATAGCTATTATAGATTGTGTCAGCAGTAGCGGAATAGCGGTTGTAAGCTAACACTGCGGGTATTGCAGCAAACAAGCCCATTGCTGTTGCAATAAGTGCCTCAGATATTCCTGGTGCTACTACTGCTAATGTAGCTTGATGTACATTGGCCAGCCCTCGAAATGAATTCATAATACCCCAAACAGTGCCAAATAAACCAATATACGGGCTTACAGAGGCCACACTAGCCAAGAATGGCAAGTTCTGGTTTAACCTTTCTTCTTCTCGAGATAAAGCTATCCGCATAGACCTCTCTGCACCCTCCATAACTGCATCTGGTTCAACCCCATTCTGCTGCGAAAGCTTGCTGAATTCACGAAATCCAGCACGAAATACACTTTCAAGGCCTTCGCTCCCATCTATATTTCTAGTGTCATCATATAGTCGATTTAAGTCTACACCTGACCAAAAATTGTCTTCGAATTGGCGCACACTATGTGTCGCATTTTTTAAATACATCCCTCTTTGTACAATCATCACCCAGGAGACTAGTGAGGCCAAAAAAAGAAGCAACATAACAAATTGAACTAAAAGTGAGGCGTTGGCAATCAAGCTCCATAAAGATAACTGTTCGGTCATTTATCGTCGTCCTTTCTTATCGCAGATTTTAATTTTTTTAACATGTCACTTGGTATTGCATGAGGTCTTTTTTTCTTGTGATGAATGCATGCTATCTTTACTTCTGCTTTCGCCAAAAGATCACTTCCCCTCAATACATTTTGAGCAACAACAAATGATGTTCGTGATATGTTTATTAGCTCTGCTGTCGCTATAACCCTATCATCTAAAACTGCTGACTGAATATATTTAATATTTACAGAATGGACTACAAATTGCAGATCATCAAACATGGCCGGCTTATCAAAACCCAAAGTCCTTATCAGTTCTGTTCTGGCGCGTTCAATATATTTAAGGTAGTTCGCATAATATACTATACCTCCTGCATCAGTGTCCTCAACATACACGCGTATAGGTAGGCAGTATTTTTGCGGCATTTGTCCATCAACTCCTTGATTGTTTACTGCTTATTTCTCTTTCAGGTCAAAATGTTCATAAGCAAGACGAGTTACTATTCTCCCTCTCTGTGTCCGAAGCAAATAACCCTGCTGTATAAGATAAGGCTCTATAACGTCTTCTATGGTGTCTCTTTCTTCACTGATAGCAGCAGCTATGCTGTCTATTCCTACAGGCCCGCCATCAAATTTTTCAATAATTGCAAGCATCACACGACGATCCATGTGGTCGAATCCGCAAGCATCAACATTTAACATATTCAATGCCATATCGGCCACGTCTGATGTAACAATTCCATTGGCTTTGATATCTGCATAGTCCCTAACTCGACGCAACAGACGATTTGCTATTCGGGGCGTTCCTCTTGAGCGACGAGCGATTTCTCGGGCACCATTATCATCTGCCTTCACGTCCATAATTTTCGCGGAACGTGAAACTATTGCACTCAATTCTTCATCAGAGTAAAACTCTAGTCGTTGAACAATTCCAAAGCGGTCTCTCAGAGGAGAGGTTAGCAGGCCCGCTCTTGTAGTTGCCCCAACAAGAGTAAAAGGTGGGATATCTAACTTAATTGATCGAGCTGCCGGTCCTTCGCCGATCATTATATCTAGCTGGTAATCCTCCATAGCTGGATATATAACTTCCTCAACTATAGGACTTAGACGATGAATTTCATCAATAAATAACACATCTCCTGGCTCCAGATTTGTCATAAGCGCGGCTATATCCCCAGCTTTTTCAAGAACTGGTCCGGAAGTGGTCTTTAGCCCAACACCCATTTCATGAGCAATGATATGAGCTAGTGTTGTTTTTCCGAGGCCAGGAGGGCCAAAAATTAAAGTATGATCTAGAGGCTCACTTCTTTTACGCGCTGCGCTAATGAAAATCTCCATTTGCTCTCGCACTGCTTGCTGGCCAACATAATCATTAAGACTTAATGGCCGAATAGCGCGATCAAAACGCTCTTCTTGAGGACCCCCATCAGGAGCTATTAGTCGATCAGTTTCTATCATTTCTTAATTATATCTCTATACGGGGAGCAGCCACTATTAAAAGCTACTAAAATTATTAACTGCTGGCTTTGCTTGTACAATAAGATCAAAGTTTCACTTGGCTTTTAAGAGCCAGTCGAATGAGCTTTTCGCTAGCCTTTTCATCGCCACCATCTTCGAGTACATCGAGATTCTGTGATGCAACAACAATCATACGGGATGCTTCTTGAGGTTTATAACCAAGGGCAATTAACACACTTTCTGCCTCCTCTTGAGCCCCCAATCTCCCTTGGCTGCTGGAACTAGTTTGAGCATCCTCCTCCACTGAAAAAGAAGGCACACGGTCACGCATTTCAATAGCCAATCGTTCCGCTGTTTTCTTCCCAACACCAGGAAGCTTGACCAATCTTTCTATATCATTGCCTCGTATTGCCGCAGAAAAATCTTTAGTGGTCATGCCTGATAGTATTGTTAGGGCCATTTTTGGCCCAACACCATTAACCTTAATAAGCATGCGAAATAATTCACGTTCTCCTAATTCACTAAATCCATATAGTTGCTGAACATCTTCCCTAACTACCAAATGAGTATGTA
>JBLHWD010000044.1:0-6662 GCA_047628995.1 Saprospiraceae bacterium
ACCTCTTGTCCTGTCGCATCAGCTGCATGGAGAATACGGCGATGACTATGACCAGCCTCCTTCGTTAGATGGTACTGTTCATTTGCATTTTGTGTAAATTTAACCCCTTGCTTGATCAGCCAGCGAATTGCATCGGGGCCGTTTTCGACGGTATATCTGACAGCTTTTTCATGACAAAGCCCCGCACCAGCTTTTAAGGTATCTTGATAGTGAGACTCCATAGAGTCTTTTTGGTCAAAAACACTAGCAATACCACCCTGTGCCCACCAGGTAGAGCCAGATTGAATGGCACTTTTGCTTAGAATTGAAACTTTATGTTTTGCTGCAAGCTCAAGAGCTACAGTCATTCCTGCGGCGCCGCTCCCTATGACCAACACCTCTTGTTTATAAGTTCTATTCATTTTTACACTTATGTAATTAAATTAGCATTTACCAGCTATTATAATGGTCGATGATAAATTTCTCTGCTATTTTATACAGATAGTTAAAATAATCTTCTGGCTTAGATGTACAGGATAACTATTAGACTAGTTAAACCGTGGAAATATGATTCCAATGAAAGACAAGCAGGAAAAAGTCAGTGATAGCCAGCTAGTCGCTCGAGTCCAAAAGGGTGACAAGCAGGCTTTTGATTTGCTTGTGTTAAAGCATCAGTACAAAGTGCATGCAATTATTTCCAGGTATATAAAGGATTTTGATGAGGTAAACGATGTTGTTCAGGAGGCTTTTATAAAAGCTTACCGTGCCCTGGAAAATTTTCGTGGGGAAAGCGCTTTTTATACATGGCTGTATCGTATTGCAGTAAATACTGCAAAGAATTATCTAGTTTCACGCAACAGACGCCCCCCATCATTTGATATTGACGCAACTAGCTCTCAATATTCTGAAGAAAACAGTCAGCTTCAAGATCATGACTCGCCTGAAAATATTTTATACAAGGACGAACTTGAGTCTATTATAAGCAATGCAATTAAAGAATTACCGGAAGATCTTCGCACTGCACTAATGCTTCGTGAATTTGAGGATCTCAGTTATGAGCAAATTTCAGATATTATGGATTGCCCTGTGGGAACAGTAAGATCGAGAATATTTCGAGCCAGAGAAGCATTGGAAGAAAAAATAAGTAAGCTTGAAAATTAATATATTAAAATTGGAACCTTTTGGTTTTATACTAGTCTTACTTACTTAGTGGCTCTTGAAATATAATAAGGTACTCAAATATTATGGACATCAACGAAACTCAGCTCAAAGAATCTATTTCAGCTTTAGTAGATGGTGAAGCAAGCGCACTGGAGCTACGAAGAGTGCTTAAAGAGGTTCCTGATAATAAGTCCTTACGAGATTCATGGCGGCATCACCAGATGTCTTCTGCTGCAATACATCAAACATTTTCATCACAAGTTATAGATTTTTCTGCTGAAATCGGTGCTGCAATAAAATTAGAGAAAACCTACGGGACCTCACCACTGTCTGATTATTTTATTAAACCATTAGGACGTTTTGCTATAGCTGCATCTGTAACTGCAGTCGCTCTAGTTGGGTTGCAGCAATTCACCCAATCTACAGATTCATTGCAGCCCTACGCAGCTAAAAGCGATACTCAACTTAGCTTCCCAAATTGGGATATCCGAACTTCGGCTGAATTCGGTATACCGCAGATATCCACTCAGGCTGTTAACTTGTCCGATCTGCCTCTGTCAGCACAAAAATTTACTAGAAAATCCACCCTTCAAAACCGCAGCAAACCTGCTGACCCAACTCGAGAGCAGGTTCAGACATATTTAGACAGCCTGCTAGAAGACTATCAGCAAATTGAAGCAGCATTAGCAGGTCATTAATTCTAGCTATCCAGCAAGTATAGAATTAATTTTTTCTGCCAACAGTGTTTCTTTGCCTATAAAATTTCCCTTCATATATATATGGTCCATAGTACAATATGGCTATATTTACGAACCTTTTCAGGGTTAAGTCAATGATTCATGAAAATGCCACAATAGTTGCCATTCAAGAGAGCGGGCTGTGGGTAGAAACTATACAACAGTCAACCTGCCAGACATGCGTGGCTCAAAAGGGGTGTGGGCAGCGGCTAATCGCCAAGGTGACGGGAAATACGACTACCATAAGGGTTTTACCGGGGCTTTTCGATACAGGACTGATGCAGGTGCATGATAAGGTAGTAATAGGGGTTCCAGAAAAAGTAATAGTCAACGGGACCTTACTAGCATATTTTTTACCCTTGATGACAATGGTACTAACAGTGGCATTAGCCAGTCATTTGTCAAATAGCGACCTGATTATAGCTGCTGCTGCAATTACATCTTTATGTGCAGGGGGCTTAATAGTTAGGCTTCATTCACACCTAAATCAGGATAATTACGAAATTCACCCAATACTCCTTAAGCTCATACCTACTAATGCATAGCGGTTTTTCTTCTTAATTGTGAAAAACTTTATGCACCATAGCCCCGCAACTACAAGACAAGGTATTAACTCTCAAAAAACAACATAAAGAACGTCATCATTTCAGGCATTTCATAGCGTCTGAATATCAAATAGGCTAGAATTGCGACCCAAATTATTCATAAGTTAACACTTCTAACCACAATAAAATTTGAGCCCCGTGTCTGATTTAAATCATATCCGAAATTTTTCTATTATCGCCCATATTGATCATGGTAAATCTACTATTGCTGACAGATTCATTCAGCATTGTGGAGGCCTGGAATCAAGGGAGATGTCTGCGCAAGTTTTAGACTCGATGGATATTGAGAGGGAAAGAGGAATTACGATCAAAGCGCAGAGTGTAACTTTAGATTACAAGGCTAGGGACGGAAAGATTTATCAATTAAACTTTATTGATACTCCTGGCCATGTAGACTTTTCCTATGAAGTTTCTCGGTCGCTGGCCGCCTGTGAGGGCGCGCTATTAGTTGTCGATGCCGGGCAGGGGGTTGAAGCACAATCAGTAGCCAACTGCTACACAGCGGTCACTCAAGGGCTCGAGGTAATTCCTGTTTTAAACAAAATGGATTTACCGCAAGCAGATCCAGAGCGAGTTATCGAAGAAATTGAAAACATTATAGGAATAGATGCTCAGGATGCGGTTCATTGCAGTGCCAAGACCGGATTAGGAATAGAGGATGTTTTAGAACAGCTCATCTTAAAAGTGCCGCCTCCTATTGGTGATATAAACGCCCCCTTGCAAGCTTTAATTATCGACTCATGGTTTGATTCGTACATGGGTGTTGTTTCACTGGTAAGAGTTACCGCAGGTGTACTCAAAACTAAAGATAAAATCATTACTACGTCAATAGGAAAATCTCATACGGTTGACGCTGTGGGTATTTTCACACCAAAAAGAAAAGAAACTGGGATTCTCAGGGCAGGGAATGTCGGTTTTATGGTTGCTGGCATCAAAGATATTCTTGGGGCGCCCGTAGGGGGAACCTTCACACACCTCAATACGCCAGAAACTCCATCTTTACCAGGATTTAAAAAGGTAAAACCCCAGGTGTATGCCGGCCTATTTCCCGTCAGTTCAGACGATTTTGAAGACTTCAGGGAAGCTCTTGCAAAACTTACCCTTAATGATGCGTCACTTTTCTTTGAGCCTGAAAATTCTGACGCACTTGGCTTTGGTTTTCGGTGTGGCTTTTTAGGCTTATTGCACATGGAGATCATTCAAGAAAGACTCGAGCGTGAATATAATCTCAATTTAATCACCACGGCCCCTACAGTTGTCTACGAAATTCTAAAATCAAATGGAGAAATTAGCCACATATCTAATCCTACTGATCTTCCTGATCCCGCTCAAGTGAGTGAGATGCGAGAGCCCTTATGTGAGGCTAATATTTTAGTACCAAAAGAATACGTAGGCAGCGTCATCACCCTTTGCATAGAAAAAAGAGGCATTCAAAAAGATTTGCAGTTTGTTGGAGGCCAGGTGTCACTAACCTACGAAATACCAATGAGCGAGGTGGTAATGGACTTTTTTGATAGATTAAAATCTGTTAGTCGAGGATTTGCATCTCTTGATTATAGCTTTATAAGATTTGAGGCTGCAGCATTAGTTCGTCTTGATGTGTTAATTAACGGCGACAGGGTTGACGCTTTGGCCTTAATTCTTCATCGTGGAAATTCTCAAAGAACTGGGCGTCAGTTAACAGAAAAAATGAAAGAGTTAATTCCTAGGCAAATGTTCGATGTAGCAATTCAGGCAGCAATTGGCGGGCACGTCATAGCCAGGACAACAGTAAAGGCTCTACGTAAAAATGTTACTGCAAAATGTTATGGAGGCGACATATCTCGTAAAAAGAAATTACTTCAAAAACAAAAAGAAGGCAAAAAAAGAATGAAGCGTGTTGGTAACGTCGAAATACCCCAAGAAGCTTTTTTGGCTGTACTAAAAACAGATAGTTGAGGATTTTATGGATATAAATTTTCCTTTGATATTACTCCTTCTTGTCAGCATCAGTGGCGCATCTGCCCTTGCAGGCAGGATAATTTTAGCAAAAAAATTAAAAATTAAGACACCCTTATCTGCCGTTAGGTGGGTTGGCTCTTTTTTCCCTGTGTTACTTTGTGTTTTTATACTTCGATCTTTTCTATTTGAACCATTTCAGATTCCTTCTGGATCCATGATCCCAACATTAAAAGTTGGTGACTATATTTTAGTAAACAAATTTAGTTACGGATTGAGGTTCCCTGTTCTTGGATTTAAGTTTCTAGACTTGGACTCACCAAAAAGAGGGGATGTAATAGTTTTTTTCCCTCCGCGTGATGAGCGCTACTTTATCAAGCGAGTCATAGGGCTGCCTGGAGACACAATACTTATTAAAAATAATATTGTTCACGTAAATGGAATCGCAGCAAGCTACATGCCGCACCCCGTACCCCCCAATAACTCAGCCCATACAATAGAGAATGAAGACCTTAGTGGAGTGGTACATCTGATACAAAGAAAAAAATTGGCGGGGCGACTCGGAAAGAACTTCTCTACTACCGTCCCAGAGGGGCATTACTTTATGGTTGGGGATAATCGAGACAATAGCAGTGACAGCAGAGTCTGGGGGCCCGTACCAGAAGCCAATATAGTAGGTAAGGCTGTTTTGACATGGATGCACTGGAGATCACTTAGCAGCTTGCCTAGTTTCTCCTCTGCAGGGAAAATTCAATAATGATTGTTCGCGCTAAATGAATACTACAAAAGCACAGCTCATAAATCGTATCGGTTATGATTTTTCCGACCTCTCTTTGCTGAACCTTGCCCTTTCACACAGAAGTGTTGGCGCCTCCAATAATGAAAGATTAGAATTTTTAGGCGACGCTGCACTTAATTTTATTATTGCTCACGCCGTCTATCAGCTGCTGCCTGGGAGCAAAGAAGGAGAACTGAGCAGATACAGAGCAGACCTAGTTAGAGGCACAACTCTTACAGAAATAGCCAATGAACTACAAACTGGAAATCATCTACTTCTTGGTGATGGAGAAATTAAAAGTGGTGGCCGTACAAGGTCATCTATTCTCGCAAACTCGGTTGAAGCCATTATTGGTGCAATATATTTAGATGGAGGGATGGATTCCTGTAGAATTTGCGTGCTCAAGTGGTTTGATTCAAGGCTAAAAAACCTAAAAGCAAATGGTCAAAAAGACCCAAAAACACAACTTCAAGAGCTGATGCAAGCGCACAGCGGCTCATTGCCAACTTACAAGGTAGTTAAAATATCAGGCGAAGCACATGATCAAACATTCACAATTGAATGTAGCGCTGAAGGCCTTAAAAAACCGACAATAGGTATTGGTGAAACTAGAAGAGACGCGGAAAAAAAAGCAGCTGCAAGGGCAATGATGGAGCTTTCAAATGACCAAAGATAAGGCTAATAATTACTGCGGTTACGCAGCTATCGTCGGAAGGCCAAATGTTGGCAAATCAACACTACTTAATCATATTTTAGGGCAAAAACTCAGCATTACCTCTAGAAAGCCCCAAACAACAAGACATAATCTACTTGGAATTAAGACAGAAGAAAGCACTCAAATTATTTTTGTTGATACTCCTGGCATTCATTTTGATCATAAAAAAGCACTTAATCGCTATATGAATCAAGCTGCTGAAAGCGCCCTAAAGGATGTAGATATAATAGTTTTTGTCGTTGATCGCGACATATGGAACGATACAGATCAAAGAGTCGCTGATGAAGTATTTAGGGCTAACATCCCCGTCATCATTGCTATCAATAAGCTAGATAGGCTGTCTTCAAAAACTGACTTACTCCCACATATAAAAATCCTTGCAGAAAAATATCCAGATACGCAAATAATCCCTGTTTCAGCACTGCGCGGCCAACAGCTTAATGAGCTCGAGTCAGCGATTAAAAAATTTATTCCTGAAGCTGAACACTACTTTCCTGATGAGCAAGTTACCGACAAAAGCGAAAGATTCTTGGTAGCTGAGTTAATTCGAGAAAAAATAACACGACAACTTGGGGCGGAACTTCCTTACGAAGCAACCATAGAGATCGAAAACTTTAAGCATGGAAGTAAAATATGCCATATCAATGCATTGATATTAGTTGAAAGAGAAGGGCAAAAAATAATTATTATAGGCGACAAAGGAGATCGCTTGAAAAAGATAGGCCAAGAAGCTCGTCTTGATATGGAAA
>JBLHWD010000045.1:0-6478 GCA_047628995.1 Saprospiraceae bacterium
GTTAGCGGGCAGGCCCTCAGATACATAATGGAATCTGCGGTTAGTCCTCTCCGGCGTCCCCTCACCTGCAAACACTCTTGAAGGATCTTCCCCTGATCGACGATAGGGAAATACCCCCGCAGTATAGGGATAATTTCCTGGTAAATTTTCTTCAAGCAAAAAATATAATATTTTCCCCCAATCTTCATATTTTGGCGTTGCTACTTTTGGAACCTTAAGTTGGCTCAATGAATCTACAAAATTTTTGCCTGAAATTTGATTGCCTCTTACGGAATATGAGTACCCCTCTCTTTCTACGTCTAATTTTTTTTCTGACCACTGCTGAAGAAGTTTTATTGATTCTTGGGTTATTTCAGATACCGCATCATGGTATGTCAATCGAAGGGCAGCTAATGTTTTGTCAGGATCAGACTCTGAGAGCTTGGACTTCGAGTATAACTCGAACGGATTAGGGAGCAGATCGTCTTTAAGTTTCAATAACATACGGTAGGCTTGATAGGCCTCTGAAGCAAGATCAGCCTGATGAAGGTTTCCAGAAGAAATCTGTCGACCCTGTTCGCTAATCTCGGCAAGATATCGAATTTTGTTTTCTGGAATAAGTGCAGGAGATTTGGAGCTTATGGAGTGCTTAGTTGCTTCTGGTATCCAGGAATTTTTATCTAGCCCACTTTTACTGGCCAACAATTTACATAAGTTATAAAAAGCATAATTAAGCCCTGAATCATTAAATTGATTAGCGATAGCAGGATAAACGGGTATTTCCTCAATTGTGCAATTAAATGCATTATGGTTCCTCTGCCATTGCTTTCGAATATCACGCAGAGCATCTTGAGAGCCCCTTTTTTCATATTTATTCAAAATAACCATATCAGCATAATCAACCATATCTATTTTTTCTAGCTGAGTAGCAGCACCGTAATCACTGGTCATAACATAGACTGATAAGTCCACAATATCGACTATTTGGGAGTCACTCTGTCCTATTCCCGCTGTTTCCACAAACACCAAATCATAACCTACCGATCTTAAATAAAGAGCAACATCCCCGAGTACTTTATTGGTGGCCAGGTGCTGTCTTCGTGTGGCCATAGACCGCATATAGATATTAGCGGATGAGAGACTATTCATACGAATTCTGTCACCCAACAAGGCCCCTCCAGTTTTTCGTCGAGTCGGATCTACCGCTAATACTGCAATGCGAATATCTGTTTTTTGTTGTAAAAATCTATCTAGGAGTTCATCAACAACACTACTTTTTCCGGCTCCACCAGTGCCTGTAATCCCAACTATTGGTGTCTTGTGTGAGGTTGCCCTCCACTCGGCTTTGAGCTCTTCAAGAATGCTTTCGGATATACTTTCTTCCTCTATGGCTGAGATAATCTGAGAAATTTTCATTTCATCATTTATATCTCGCTGCATAGAAACAATTTTTTTGTTTTTTATGTTCGTGATTTTTTGTCTGTCTAACAAACCTGCTTTGGCAAGATTAAATAAATCGTCGACCATACCCACTAAACCCATTTTCATGCCTTGCGCAGGATGATATATACGACTAACTCCTGCTGACTCTAAAAGCTCTATTTCTTCAAGAGTTATTGTCCCTCCCCCGCCTCCAAAAACCTTTATATGTTCAACTCCGTATTCCTTAAGCAAATTGAGCAAATACGAGAAGTACTCCATATGCCCACCCTGGTAAGAGCTAATTGCAATAGCATCGACATTTTCCTGAATAGCTGCACGAACAACCTCAATCACGCTTCTATTGTGTCCAAGATGAATAACTTCAGCCCCCTTTGCCTGAATTAATCTACGAATTACGTTAATAGCGGCGTCATGTCCGTCAAAGAGTGAGGTAGCTGTAATAAAGCGCAGTGGTCTTGTGTTTTCGTATGTTTTGTTTTCTTTTGCTGCACCTTCCATCGCTCACTTCCTTGGCCGAAATAACTTTAAAATTATAATCTTTTTCCATTGTCCGACAATAAACTATTCCTGTCAGTTGATTATTTCCGTTAAAATACCATACAAACTAATCATGAGATATTTCTAAACCTTATGGCTCAATACGTTTATACAATGAATCGCGTTGGCAAAATTGTTCCGCCAAAGCGCGAAATTTTGAAGGATATCTCATTATCATTTTTTCCGGGGGCCAAAATCGGTGTCCTTGGCCTTAATGGATCTGGAAAATCTACCCTTCTTAAAATTATGGCCGGCCTTGATACTGATATTCAGGGCGAAGCACACCCGATGCCAGATATAAAAGTTGGCTATCTCCCGCAAGAACCGCAACTTGACCCAGATAAAAATGTACGTGAAAACGTTGAGGATGGGGTTTTTGAAGCGATACAAGCACTTAAAGAACTAGATCAGCTGTATCTAGACTATGCGGATCCTAATGCAGATTTTGATAAACTAGCTAAACGTCAAGGTCAACTTGAGAATATTATTGAGCACTGGGATGCCAATAACTTAACGCATTTGCTAGACATCGCTGCTGCTGCTTTGAGGCTGCCGCCATGGGATGCAGATGTAACAAAACTATCAGGAGGAGAAAAACGCCGGGTAGCTTTATGCCGCTTGTTACTTTCGAAGCCTGATATGATTTTGCTTGATGAGCCTACAAACCACCTAGATGCAGAATCTGTCTACTGGTTAGAAAAATTTCTTGAGGAGTTCTCAGGAACTGTAGTTGCCGTAACTCATGATCGATATTTTCTTGACAACGTTGCTGGTTGGATATTAGAGCTCGATAGGGGCCATGGTATTCCATATGAAGGAAACTATACTAATTGGCTCGAAGCAAAAGAGCAGCGTCTCGGTATAGAAAAAAAACAGGAGAATGCACGCCAACAAACCATTAAAAATGAGCTTGAATGGATCCGTCAAAACCCCAAAGGCCGAAACACCAAGAGCAAAGCTCGTTTATCTCGCTTTGAAGAAATGAATTCTCAAAATTTTCAAACTCGTAATGAGACTAATGAAATTTATATCCCTCCAGGACCCCGTTTAGGAGATAAAGTTATAGAGTTTGATGGAGTTAGTAAAAGTTTTGGGGATACATTATTGTTAGACAACTTGTCTTTTACGATTCCAAAAGGAGCTATTGTAGGGATTGTAGGGGGTAATGGCGCAGGAAAATCGACTCTTTTCAAAATGATTTCTGGCGCTGATACACCTGATAATGGGCAAATTATTGTTGGTGATACAGTCAATCTCGCATATGTAGACCAAAGCAGGGAGAATTTAAACGATGATCTAACTGTATGGGAAGCAATTTCAGACAACCAAGATAGCCTAAAGATTGGTAGCTATGAGACATCATCACGAGCATATGCTGGTCGATTTAATTTTAAAGGTAGTGATCAGCAAAAAATAGTTGGTGATCTCTCTGGCGGCGAAAGAGGTCGGCTCCACTTAGCCCTTACTTTGAAACAAGGGGCAAATGTATTACTTTTAGACGAACCATCCAATGACCTAGACATAGAGACACTTAGGGCGCTGGAGGAGGCTATTCAAAATTTTCCTGGATGCGTAATGGTAATATCTCATGATCGCTGGTTTTTAGATAGAATATCAACACACATTTTAGCTTATGAGGGGAATAGTGAGGTTGTGTTATTTGAGGGCAATTTTAGCGAGTATCACGATGACTTTATAAAAAGAAAAGGTCCTGATGCAGGACCTCAGCGCATCAAGTATAAGAGGCTAAAAAACTAAATAGAGAGAGCCCTAATAAGCGAAGCGGCCTCTATTTAGCTCAAGAAGAGCATCTTTACTTGGATTGCTAGTTAGTCATTTCTTTTGTAAAGATGAAGATGCAATGGTTCTCCAGACTCCGGGGTCCAATCAAAACCAACTGAATCAAGTTTTAGCAACTTATCCTCGGACAGCCAGCTATACACCATATCGATGCGTTGCTTGATAACCCACTGACCTAGTTCCAGCTCGCCTGTTATTGATTCTTCATCAGTAATATAATCTGAAGGGACCAAACAATCGCCATGCTCTTGCTTGTATACGCCCAAAGCAGCATAAGCTCTCTGCCAATCATACTCACGCAGATCCCAAACATAATCTACTGTACACAACCTTTGATACTTTTCTCTTGGGTAATTTCCTTCGGTAAGGCGTTGCGCTCTCGCCCAGTCACCGAGCTCGTAATGCTCCTCCTCTGTAAGGTAATTCTCAGGCACCAGGCTATCGCCAAACTGGTCTCTGTATTTTTGCATCTCAGCAAATCCTTTTTCCCAATGAGGCTCGTGAGGATCCCAGACAAACTTTAGTTTATCTAAACGGCTTATTTGATCTTCTGTTAATGTTCCTTTTGCTCGATCTTGGCGTAACCTTAAAAGCCAAAATCCTAAAGTAAAACCATCTTTAGTAGAGTAGAACTGAGGGACTAAAGTATTAGTATGCACCTTTCTGTAGGCAGCCAAGTGTTCGTATGCTACATCCCATGGCGTACTTTCTGTTTCTTTTAATCTTGTCTCTAAATCTCTATACATAATTTATTTTCTTCGCCCGTTATTTTCATGTTTCATAGATAGAAAAAATTAATATACATCAATGACTATCAAATATACATGATTGACACTTCTTATAGTACGAAGTTAAAGTTTACCAGATAAATTTAAGGCAATCGATGCCTTTGAAAAGGAAAATCAAAAAGGAAGGTCGAATGACAAATAATGATGTGTTGCGCCGTATTCGCTATACCCTTAATTATAAAGACCAAAAAATGATTTCTGTATTCAATCAGGGCAGTTTAGATCTATCTTTAGAGCAGCTTAGCGGGCAGTTAAAAAAAGATACTGATCCAGGTTATCTCAATTGCAGTGATGCAAGTCTCGCTTCTTTTCTCAATGGGCTAATTATCGAAAAAAGGGGGGCAAAGGGGGGTGCACAACCTTCGATTGAAAAAAAAATAACAAACAACATGGTATTTGTAAAACTCAAAATTGCATTTAACCTAACCTCTGAAGGTATCTTAGAGATACTCGATTCAGCTGGATTGCAAATAAGCTCCCATGAATTGAGTTCGTTTTTTCGCAAAAATACCCATAAGAATTACAGAGAATGCAAAGATCAAGTTTTGCGCAATTTTTTGAAAGGACTACAGATAAAGCATCGAACTAATACCGATCCAGAAGAAGAGAAGATTACTCCAGAGAGATCAGAACCTAAGTTTGTGTGGAAACCCCTTCCCTCGCATAAAAATACTTAGTAGCTTGTAGTTTTTCAAAGTATTGCCATCCCTTATCCTACTCTTGTACTCAAGCAGAAAAGTGCGCAGCAGTATTTAAATGTAAAAAATAAAAATTTTGGCGTAATAATTGCATATAAATTTATAGATGAATTAAAAACTACACAAATAAAGAGTAGTAGCTAAATAAAGCACCAAATTTGGTGCGTCATAGGTACTCTGTTAATTTTTAACGCACTATTATAGGTCAAAAGGATACTCGATCATGCTTAAACACCTTAACCGACATTTCAAATTTGTCTCGTTACTGATGGCCTTAATGGCCCCCAGCATTGGACATACAGAGACGCTGGATAGCGCAAACACAGCATGGCTTATAACGGCTACAGCATTGGTTCTGTTTATGACAATACCAGGACTATCGCTTTTTTATGGGGGGCTGGTCCGTGTCAAAAATGTGCTTTCTGTTCTCATGCAATGCTTTGCTATAACTTGCATTTCATCGATAATCTGGTTGGTTTGCGGCTACAGTCTGGCGTTTGGGGATGGTGGAGAATTTAATAACTGGATAGGCAATCTTGATAACATGATGCTTGCGAATGTTTTTGAAAAAACTCTGTCAGGAAATATCCCAGAGTCTGTTTTTGTTATGTTCCAAATGACCTTTGCAGTAATTACGCCAGCATTAATTATTGGAGCATTTGCTGAGCGAGTAAAATTTTCTGCCGTTCTAATATTTAGCAGCATATGGCTTATCGTAGTTTATGTGCCCATCACTCACTGGGTATGGGGAGGTGGCTGGCTAATGCAGCTTGGGCTCCTAGATTTTGCTGGCGGCACTGTAGTTCATATAACAGCAGGGACGGCCGCTCTAGTAGCAGCAATGGTTGTAGGAAATCGAAAGGGTTTTCAGCAACAACCCATGACACCCCATAATCTAACAATAACAGTAATAGGCGCAGGAATGCTTTGGGTCGGCTGGTTTGGGTTTAATGCAGGCTCTGCATTGGCGGCTAATGGTGATGCCGGCATGGCAATGCTTGTAACTCACATATCTGCAGCTACAGGATCGCTGGCCTGGATGATGATGGAATGGGTTAAGCACGGAAAACCCTCCGTCTTAGGTATAGTCACCGGGATGGTTGCAGGCCTTGGCACCATAACACCTGCATCAGGGTTTGTTGGCCCTGGGGGAGCGCTAATTATAGGTTTTTCAGCAGGGATTATCTGCTATTACGCCACACAGTTAATCAAGCAAAGATTCAAGATAGATGA
>JBLHWD010000046.1:0-6389 GCA_047628995.1 Saprospiraceae bacterium
CAGAATTTAACTACATTACGTAATCGTGTGAACGAATTGGGTGTGTCGGAGCCAGTTGTTCAGCGTCAGGGAAGAAACAGAATTGTTGTAGAGTTGCCTGGCGTGCAGGATACCGCTGAAGCTAAAGGTATTATTGGTAAAACTGCAAATTTAGAATTTCGATTAGAAGCAAAAGCAGGCTCTAGCAATCGTGAGAAATTTGAGTTTAGTGATGCTTACGTCCGGAGCAGGGGTGTTAAAGATGCCTTTTTAAAGCGCACCGTGGTCATTACCGGCGACAATGTCTCAAAGGCTTCGGCGGGTTACGATGAGCAGGGGACGCCGAATGTAAATATCTCTTTAAATAGCCAGGGCGGCGCTAGAATGCACCGAATGTCTAGGAATAATGTAGGGAGTCGTTTGGGCGTACTGTTCATTGAGTATAAAACAAGAACCAAATATATCACCGATGATGATGGCAAAAAAATAGCAGTTCCCGAGCGATATGTTGATAAAAAAATTATTAATTTAGCGACAATTCAGAGTGCACTTGGCGTAGGTTTTCAGATTACTGGGCTCAGTAGCCCGCGTGAGGCATCTGAGCTAGCTTTGTTCTTAAGGGCTGGAGCTATGGCCGCACCAATGTATTTTGTGGAAGAAAGAACTATCGGGCCATCACTAGGGGCTGAGAATATCATTTTGGGTGTAAAATCTGTTTCTATTGGCATGTTTCTTGTGGTTATCTTTATGCTGCTCTACTACAAAATATTTGGGCTCTTTGCCAATATTGCTTTAATTTTAAATTTGTTAATTCTGATAGCCTTCATGTCTTTACTTGAAGCAACTTTAACTTTGCCTGGTATCGCTGGTATTGTTTTAACAGTGGGTATTGCGGTAGATGCAAACGTGCTCATATTTTCTCGTATCAAGGAAGAGTTAGCTAACGGTCTGCCTGTTCAGTCTGCTATTGATGCTGGATATGACCGAGCTTTTGTTTCAATTGTTGACGCTAACGTAACTACGCTTATAGTTGCCGTCATTCTTTTTCTTATCGGCTCTGGTCCCGTGCAAGGATTTGCTGTAACTCTTTCAATTGGCATCCTAGTGTCTATGTTTACTGCGATTGTCGTAACGAGAGCACTAGTTAATTTGAGCTATGGTCGTCGAGCTGTAGAAAAAATTTGGATTTAGGAAATTCTTTATGATTACCAAGAACGTCATTAATTTTATGGGTCAGCGAAAAATAGCATTAGTTGCGTCTATTTTATTGATTGCTGTGTCTATTTTTTCGTTCGCCACCAAAGGGTTGGTTTTGGGGCTAGATTTTACTGGAGGAACGCAGATTGAAGTGGGTTATCAGGAGGAAGCTGATTTAACAGATATCCGCGCCCAACTCGTTTCAGCAGGGTTTGAAAGCCCGATTGTTGTTCATTTTGGATCTGAAAGGGATGTTCTTATACGCATGCAAGGAAAGCCTGAATCAGGCTTGTCTGATAGAGTTCTAGAGGCGCTTCAGGGTCACTCTCAAGTTACTTTACGCCGCGTTGATTTTGTTGGCCCTCAAGTGGGAGACGAGTTGCGAGAAGATGGCGGTCTAGGGATGATTGTAGCCCTGTTGATCGTTATGATGTATATAGCTATTCGATTCCAATATAAATTCTCTATAGGCGCAGTGGTTGCATTGGTTCACGACGTAATTATAACGCTGGGATTTTTTTCTATAACCGGACTGGAGTTTGATCTCACTGTTTTGGCGGCTGTATTGGCAGTAATAGGCTATTCTCTTAATGACACTATTGTTGTGTCAGACAGAATTAGAGAAAATTTACGTGTGTTGCGTATTTCATCCACTGAAGTGGTAATTAATGAGTCGTTAACGCAAACACTAGGCCGCACTTTGGTCACATCGCTGACTACATTATTAGTGCTAGGGTCCCTATTCTTTTTTGGCGGAGAGTTGATCCATAATTTCGCTGTTACCTTAATAGTAGGTGTTTTTGTTGGGACCTACTCATCAATTTACGTGGCATCAAACATGTTGATAGGCCTAGGTTTAAAGAGAGAGGATCTCTTGCCTCCTGAAAAAGAAGGCGCAGAACTTGATGAGCTGCCTTGAATCCACAAGTAAATACTGAGTAATTTTTTGCTTATTACAGTATGTTTTGAAGTAAAAATTGAGTGAGCCCCTCAAGAGGAATGTCTTTGTTTTCAGAATGCTTTCGATTGCGGTATTCAGCTACCTCTCTTGCCAGGCCCTTTTCTCCTATCACTATCCTGTGAGGCAAACCCATCAATTCAACATCTGCGAGCATGCCGCCCAGCCGAGCTTTTTCTTGGTCCATAAATAGAACGTCAAATCCCAAATCCAAAAGCTCAGCATACAATTGTTCACAGACCTTTTTTACTTGTTGAGATTTGTGGAGATTAATAGGAATTAATGCAATTTGAAAAGGTGCTAATGCATCTGGCCATAAGACCCCTTTGTCATCATTGTTTTGCTCAATAGTTGCAGCCACGATTCTACTGATTCCGATCCCATAGCAGCCCATAAACATCGGCTGTTTCTTTCCTTCTTCATTGAGAATCGTTACATCCATCGCTTCACTATATTTGGTTCCTAGTTGAAAGATGTGCCCTATCTCTATACCCCGCTTAATATTTAAAGTGCCTTCGCCATCTGGGCTGAGGTCTCCTTGGATCACGTTTCTTATATCTTCGCTCTTCTCAATATGGCAGTCGCGCCCCCAGTTAACTCCTGTAAGGCGGACACCGTCTTTATTAGCTGCGCATGAAAAATCAGTTAGATCGCTAGCAGCATAGTCAGCAATCACAGGGATGGTTAGACCCACTGGCCCCAGAGAATCAATATCGCGCCCCAATTGTTCTTTAATAATCTCCTTACTGGCAAAGGTTAAAGGAGACTTAATGCCGCTAATTTTTTCAGCTTTGATGGTGTTTAATTCGTGATCTCCACGAAGAACTAGAGCCACTAAAGGGCTGGGTTTGTCATTTTTAGTATTATCAGACAGCTGTTTTACCGGTTCACCTAATACAATTAATGTCCTAATAATTTTGGCTTTATCTACACCTAAAAACTTACCTGCTTTTTCTGCATTATGCTGATCGAGTGTTCTAATTTCCTGTAATTCTTCCTTCCCAATCGAGCTTGCTGTATTTCGATGAATTGCTTTGGTCATTTCAATATTCGCTGCGAAATTACTCTCAGTTGAAAATGCTATAGCATCTTCACCTGACTCAGCTAAGACATGAAACTCATGAGAGCGATCTCCACCAATACTTCCTGTGTCTGCCTGAACAGATCTAAAATCCAAGCCGATGCGATTAAAAATATTGGTATATGCCGCATGCATCAACTCATAAGTTTGATGAAGGCTATCTTCGGACGCATGAAATGAATATGCATCCTTCATCAAAAATTCTCTGGATCTCATGACACCAAAGCGAGGTCGCACTTCATCGCGAAACTTGGTTTGTATTTGATAAAAAATTATAGGGAGTTGTTTGTAGCTATGTATTTCATTTCGCGTTAAGTCAGCCACTACTTCTTCGTGGGTAGGACCTAGGCAAAATGATCGATTATGTCTGTCTTTTACACGAAGAAGCTCTGGACCATATTGCTCCCAGCGACCAGATTCTGACCATAATTCTGCAGGCTGTATTACTGGCATCAGGATCTCTTGTGCCCCTGTTTTGTCCATTTCTTCTTTGATAATAGCTTCTACTTTTCGTAGCACACGTAACCCAATGGGAAGCCATGTATATAGACCCGAAGCTAGCTTTCGGATCATTCCTGCTCGTAGCATCAGTTGGTGGCTGACGATTTCTGCATCAGAGGGGATCTCTTTTTTTGTCGTGATTAAAAATTTGCTGGCTCGCATAGTTTGTTCTTTATGTTGGCGGTTAGCGTAAAAAAGGTTATTTTACGACGGTCGAATGTATTGGTATAGAGCGGAGAGGTATTTATATTGTTTGAGCTACACCCTCAGTTGGTTAAGGATACTATATTTGTTGGTGAATTTGAGCTTTCGAAGCTCCTTATTCATCGAGATGCAACTTATCCATGGTTTATATTGGTGCCAAAGAAACCGGATATTACAGAAATCTATCATCTATTAGATGCAGAAAGAAGTCAGCTTATGAGTGAATCTTGTTTATTGGCTGAAGCAATGATGAAGTTATTTTTACCGGATAAGATTAATATTGCTGCTTTAGGTAACATTGTTCCTCAGCTGCATTTACATCATGTCGCTCGCTACAAAACTGACCTTTCTTGGCCAAACTCGATATGGGGGCGTTCCCCGCAAACGGAATATAGAGGAAATGAACTACAAGTCCGAATTAAAGCTATGATGCTCGCCCTTTATGGAAATAGTTCCAGCTTCAGCTGAGGTTAACCTGATAGGTTAAAGGGTTAATATATGCGATATATTTGGTAGACGGCAGTCATCATACGATATCCGTTCTTCTAGCGTTCGTTTTCATGAGGTATAATGCCGAATTTTTTATATATAGAGACAAACCGCTAAAAATGAGCGGATTTATTTATAGAGCTTCAATTTAATACGGGAAGAAATAATGCGTACAATTTATTGCGGTGCTCTTACTTCTGAGAACATTGACCAGAAGGTCACAATTTGTGGTTGGGTGCACCGCCGAAGAGATCACGGTGGCGTTATTTTTATTGATCTTCGTGACCGAGAGGGAGTCGTTCAGGTAGTTTTCGATCCCGATGGAGGTGAGTATTTTGATGTTGCTGATACCGTACGTAGTGAATACGTGCTTAAGGTCACCGGCATGGTTCGTGCTCGCTCCACGGAAACAGTTAACTCTGAGATGCCAACAGGCGCAGTAGAATTATATGGTCTAGAATTACAGATACTAAACACTTCTGAAACACCACCTTTTCCATTAGATCAACACAGTAAGGTGGGAGAGGATGTTCGCTTAAAATATCGCTATATGGACTTGCGGCGTCCAGAAATGTTACGAAATCTAATTTTTCGTTCCAAAGTCACTACTTTGATCCGAAATTATCTTGACGGGAAAGGGTTTCTTGATATTGAGACCCCAATTTTAACTCGAGCTACCCCTGAGGGAGCGAGGGATTATCTAGTTCCGAGTCGCACACATGAAGGTAAATTTTTTGCTTTACCTCAGTCGCCACAACTATTCAAACAGCTTCTTATGATCTCTGGTGTGGATAAATATTATCAGATTGCAAAGTGTTTTCGAGATGAGGATTTACGTGCTGATCGCCAACCAGAGTTTACTCAAATAGACATAGAGGGGTCTTTTATTGGTGAAAAAGAAATTATGGAAGTCAGCGAGAGCTTGATCTGCTCAGTTTTTGAGGAGCTATTGGGCGTGCACCTTAATAGCTTTCCTCGCATGCCATACAGTGAAGCTATCAGTAGATATGGCAGTGATAAGCCAGATTTAAGAATACCCCTTGAGCTAGTGGAAGTTAAAGATCTGATGGTAGGTGTAGATTTCAAAGTTTTTTCTGGCCCGGCAGCTGACCCTAACGGCCGAGTGGCTGCACTACGTGTTCCTGGAGGCAGTGCTATTAGTCGAAAGAAAATCGATCACTACACTGAATTTGTTGGAATATATGGCGCCAGAGGCTTAGCTTATATTAAGGTTAATGATGTAAGTGATCTGGAGGAGGGCCTGCAGTCACCAATAGTTAAATTCCTTCCTTCTGAGGTTCGTGCCGCAATACTGGATCGTACAGAGGCAGAGAATGGTGATTTAATATTCTTTGGTGCAGATAAAGAAAAAATTGTCTCTGATGCATTGGGCGCCCTGCGTACTAAGTTAGGCGAAGATTTAGATTTATATACTTGCGAGTGGGCTCCTTTATGGGTTGTTGATTTTCCTATGTTTGAGAAAACTGATGATGGAGGTTGGACTTCTTTGCATCATCCATTTACTCGCCCAGCTTGCACCTCTGAGGAGTTAGCAAGTAACCCAGGTGGAGCTTTGTCATTGGCTTACGATATGGTTATAAATGGCAGTGAGCTTGGCGGTGGATCTATACGTATCGACAGTTTAAAAATGCAAAAGTCGGTATTTGCTACTCTCGGAATTAGTGACAAAGAAGCTCAAGAAAAATTTGGGTTTCTTTTAGAGGCATTAAGTTATGGGTGCCCTCCACATGGAGGCCTAGCTTTTGGATTGGATCGATTGGTTATGCTGATGACTGGTAGCGATTCGATTCGGGATGTTATCGCATTTCCTAAAACACAAACAGCCGCTTGTGTTCTTACAAATGCCCCGGGGCTCGTTGATATTAGGCAGCTAAGGGAGATGAACATCCAATTGCAAGAGAAAAAAGTTATTTAGAAGTAATTAAACTGATCAGTTCATCTGGTTTTTGATAAATTAAG
>JBLHWD010000047.1:0-6354 GCA_047628995.1 Saprospiraceae bacterium
GATGCAGCATCATGCGTCTGATTCGCCAGATGACTTAGTTAAAAAATCATCTGAAGTCTTGATTATACAATTACTTCTTTTAGGAAAAGCTAAAGAGCTTGGGTTAGATAAAAATTTACCTGAAGATAGTGATGCTCCTGTTGAGGAAACCATCATTGGTAGACTTATTGAAAATGAAATAAAAAAATTAGATGAAGTTTCAGAGGATGATTGTCAGGAATATTACGATACACATAAAGCAGAATTTTTTACGCAAGAAATGCTAGAACTGAGACATATTTTAATAAGCGCTGAATCTGATGATGCGGATCAGAGGGTTCAGGCAAAAAAACTAGCTAAGTCTTTAATATCAAAATTAAAGAAGTCTGTAGAACAATTTGATCTACTAGTAGAGGAGCATTCTAGTTGCCCATCTAAAGAAACTGGCGGCAGTTTAGGTAGAGTTGGCCGAGGTCAAACACCTCCAGAATTTGAAAAAGTTGTTTTTCTTCTTAAAGAAGGCTTGGCTCTTAAGCCTGTTGAATCAAGTTTTGGCTTTCATATTGTTTATATCGATAAAAAAATACCATCAAAGCAGCTGGACTATGAAAAGGTAAAAAGTAATATCGCTGATATGCTCATAGAGGTTGGCCATCGTATAGAAATATCTAAATACATCCATCAGTTAGTTGAAGCAGCAGACATACAAGGTATTGATTTTAAAGTTGGACGAAGCTGATAAATTCAGATCAGTAACCCATAGGTTAAAGGCTGCGCCAATTATTTTTTGCAATCTGGATGCGGTTGCTTCTATATATTACGGGCCAGAATGGCAAGTTGTTGTGTGACTAGCTTTTCGCTTGCTTCATCCAGCCCCTCAACTCTATATAATAAGCTTTTGGGGCTTGGGGGAGAGAGGGAAATACCCCGTAATGACCCGTGTTCTTTTGTCTGTGCATCTAGTAGTATTTCACCATCCACGGCCTGCTCGAGCATTAATTGAAGGGAGTTTAGGTGCTCTTCTGAGCTAGATTCATGAAGTAGCTGGGATCTATATTTTTTGTATGTTCCGTTTGATATTGCGCTGGCCAGCTCAAGCTTTATACCCTGCGTATCAAGTAATTTCACACTTAATGCATGAATTGCAGTGGCACAATACAAGGCTCTGAGGGGGTGCTTATCTTCCTCTGATTTTCCTTTAAATTTTAGATGTATGCTGCGCTGACTGGCACCTAGCCTTACGGCCCCATAAATATTTGCCGCATCGTCCACTAAGGTGTCGAACTGTGACATTACGGACTCAAGATGTTCTGGGTTGACCCTTGTTTTTAGAATGGTTAAGTTTTTACAATCCACAGCTAGCAGTGCAGAGTTCTCTGCTGTTTGTTCTACATCAAGCTGCCCTTCTTCTCTGTTTTCTATTAGGGGTTTTAGTCGATATTCGAGCATGCTTAATTCATCCTCTGGTTCCTTATCATCACCCGGCAGTTGTTCAATAAGGCGATTAAGTCTAAGTGAAAAGTTTTTTCCAATTTTGGCAGACAGGTAAACTAGTATAAAAAATACAACGGAAAACAAAAGAGCGAGCGTCATGCGCAAAGCCTGAAAGGACCCCATAAAATATTCTTCATGGAATTGGACGCTGGCGTACCCTGCAATGGTGTTTTCAATAACTATAGGATTGCTGTATGGGATGCCTTCATGGCCTGCCAAGAGATGTTTGGTCGCTTTTGCTAAAATTTGATCAGATGCATTATACACTGCAACATATTTGATGCCTTCGATGGCTAAAATATCATCTACTTCGCCTTGAAGGCTAAGCGTATCCTGATTGATAATGGAGTTTTTAGCTACTTTTGCCAGCTGTAATGATAAGGTATTACCTAGGTTTTTTTCTTGCATACCGGCTATTGAGGTTAGCTGTCGATCTAAGATTAATGCACTTAGGCTTCCAGTAATAATAAGAAATAATACAGTCGCTGCAGGTAATATTTTCGCATAAGACTTTTTGTTCTTGCCCATCCTCAGTTATTCCCATAAGGTTTATTGCGTGGATTTATTCTATCTTAGCGCTCCCTCCCTTATAATACCTGATAGAGAGAAGCTGCGCTCTTAGCTTGCATCATTTATATTGGAATTAATTGTGAAAGAAATTTTACTCATTAGTATATCAGGTGACGATAAGCCTGGAGTCACCCAAGCTGTATCAGAGGTGTTAATGCACCATGATTGCGATATTTTAGATATCAGCCAGTCTGTGATACACGATAATTTGAATTTAGGGCTGTTGGCAATAACACCAGTGCATCATAAGCTAGAAAAAATAAAACATGAGATTTCCTCTTCTCTTGATGCGATGAAAATGACGGTAAATTTTAAACTTATTGCTGATGAGAGCTACTCGAATTGGGTTGAACAGCAGGGTAAGCCTCGGCATATTGTCACGTTGCTCTCTCGCAGGGTGACTGCCGAGCATATAGCTAGAGTAACTGCAGTTACAGTCAAGCATCAGCTCAATATTGACAAAATCACCCGCCTTTCTGGAAGGATGCCTTTAGACCGCATGGAGAGCAGCAGCAGGTCTTGTGTAGAATTTTCTTTACGCGGCCTGCCTGATGAGCTCTCTGTTCTTCGCTCCTCATTGCTTGAAATGTCCAGTGAAATGGATGTCGATATGGCTTATCAAGAAGATAACATCTTTCGCCGGAACCGTCGTGTCGTTGTTTTTGATATGGACTCAACATTGATTGATGCTGAAGTAATAGATGAGCTAGCAAAAGAGGTCGGAGCTGGCGATCAAGTTGCTGAAATTACTGCGGCGGCAATGAGGGGTGAGTTAGACTTTAAAGAAAGTTTTGGTAGACGCCTGCGCTTCCTAAAAGGCCTTGATGAATCGGTGTTAGAGACAGTAGCTAAACGTCTTCAGCTTACAGAGGGCGCTGAGGAATTAATGGCTACACTTAAGCTCTTGGGATATAAAACAGCCATTCTTTCAGGAGGATTTGATTTCTTTGCATGTCGCATTCAAAAAAAACTTGGCATAGATTATGTTTATGCAAATCAGCTTGAAATAATTGACGGTAAAGTGACTGGTAATATTTCGGGAGAAGTTGTGGATGGCGATCGAAAAGCTGAATTATTGCGCAATATAGCAGCTGGTGAAAAGGTTAGCTTGGAGCAAGTCATAGCTGTAGGAGACGGAGCTAATGATTTGCCTATGCTAAGCATTGCCGGCCTCGGTATCGCTTTTAGAGCTAAACCCCTGGTAAAGGCAACCGCTAAGCAATCTATATCTAAAGTTGGTTTGGATGGGATTCTTTACCTTATGGGTATTAGCGACAGAGATGTCTCTCGTTGGGAGTAACCCTCTTGGGGTAATTTTCAAGCTATAGCGCTTCAAATTAACTAAAGAGGATTTGAATTCCTCACTCGCACTGGGTCTATTTTAAGGAAAACAGTTAAAGTAGCGGCATTTTGTGTGCCATGCCAGGTAGTTCACGAACTAGTTTTGGCACCAAATATCCAGGCAGTCTTTCTCTAAGAGTAGTGATTAGTTCTTTAGCCTTTAAGTCGCTGACTTCAAAATGCGCGGCACCCTTAATTTTATCTAGCTGATGAACATAATAAGGTAGTACTTTCATTTGGAATAGACGCTCGCTCAGTTCTTGAAGTACTTCAGCTGAATCATTAACTCCAGCAAGTAGTACTGTTTGATTGAGGAGTGTTACTCCGGCTTTAGAGAGGCGATTAAGAGCAAAAGCCACAGAGCTATCGAGCTCATTGGGGTGATTGCTATGAATTACAAGCGAAGGCAACAGGCGGCTTGATGTGAGCCATGCTAGGCAATCGTCTGTTATTCGGTCTGGAATAACAATTGGAAGTCTAGTGTGTACTCGTAGTCTTTGAACGTGGGGTATTTTTGCAATCTCCCCAGTTAACCACGTTAATTGATTGTCGCTGGCGGCAAGAGGGTCCCCTCCACTGTAAATAACTTCAGTTATAGTGCTATTTGTTTGAATATAATCTAATGCCTTTTTCCATTCATTGCGGCCAGGTTTATTATCCTGATAAGGAAAGCTTCGCCTAAAGCAATATCGGCAGTTAATCGCACAATTAGTGCTTATAATTAGCAGGACCCGCCCTCGATATTTGTGTACCAATCCGGGTATTAAGTTTGCTTCAGCTTCCCCCAGTGGATCTTTGTTGTACCCAGGCGCTGCATACATTTCATCTTTTAATGGAAGAATTTGTTTAAGCAAAGGGTCATGCGGATCACCTTTTGCAATACGCTGTAAGTATGCCTTAGGCACTTTTAGTGAGAAATCATTACCAGCCTTTATGGCTCCGCCTAATAGGTCACTTATTAGATTTTGGTCTAACTCAAGCCATTCGAGCAGTTTTTTGGGATCTCGAATGCTCTCGGCTACTTGCTCTTGCCAAGTTAGGCTATCTACAGATGCATCGGAACGGGTTATCATAGAGGCCTCTTATGTTTTGAAATAATTTATTTGAATATTGAGGTAATAATGGCTAACTATTCTACCAATGAATTTCGCTCCGGTCTGAAAGTAATTATGGACGGAGACCCTTGTAGTATTGTAGAAAATGAATTTGTGAAGCCGGGAAAAGGCCAAGCGTTTAGTCGTGTCCGCTTGCGCAATCTTAAGACAGGTCGTGTTTGGGATAAAACATTTAAATCTGGGGAGTCGCTTGAGGGAGCTGATGTAGCAGAGTCTGATATGCAGTATCTTTATAATGATGGAGAATATTGGCATTTTATGGAACCTGACACTTTTGAGCAACACCAAGCTGATAAAAAAACTATTGGAGATTCAGGGCTCTGGCTTAGAGAGCAAGATATAGTAATGGTGACTTTGCATAATGGAGTGCCATTACTGGTTACGCCAGCTAATCACGTAGAGCTTGAAATCATAGATACTGATCCAGGCTTAAAAGGTGACACTGCACAGGGTGGCACCAAGCCAGCTACACTAAGTACTGGTGCTGTAATCAAGGTGCCGCTTTTCTTAAATATTGGCGAAATTGTTAAGGTTGATACTCGTACCGGCGACTATATAAGTCGGGCTTAATTTTTTCTAATAAAAAATTGTAGACTATGAGTGACTGGAAGCCAACAGCTGCGATCGAGACCCTTAGATTTCGATCTGAGATATTTTCCTCTATTAGAAAATTTTTTGAAGAGAGGAAAGTTTTAGAGGTAGACGTCCCTCTAATAGGTCTAACCGGGGTAACTGACCTGCATGTTGACTGTATTGAGGTTGATGTGGTCGGGGAGGTAAAGTATCTACAGAGTTCGCCAGAGTATTTCATGAAGAG
This sequence comes from Saprospiraceae bacterium, assembly GCA_047628995.1. Lineage (GTDB taxonomy): Bacteria > Pseudomonadota > Gammaproteobacteria > Pseudomonadales > Porticoccaceae > Porticoccus. The sequence goes on from JBLHWD010000047.1 coordinate 5,317, forward strand.
ACTTCTTGCATCTGGTTCGGGATCAATCTATTCGCTGGGAAAGGCATTTCGTGCGGAAGAGATTGGCCGTTATCATCAGTCAGAATTTACGCTTCTTGAGTGGTATCGTTTGGGATTTGATGAACATCAATTAATGAGCGAAGTAGCAGAGCTGCTGAGTAAGTTGGGCGTAAAATGCAAGCATCAAACTCTAAAATATGCGGATATATTTAAGCAAGTGACCGGCTTAAATCCACATCATGCAACCCTTTCTCAGTTGCAAGAAATAGCATCGATTGTTTCCAGTCGAGATTTTCGTGAAGATAGTCGCAGTGATTGCTTGAATTTAATATTTAGCTTTTCTGTTGAGCCCGAACTTCCTGAGGGACTTGTTTTTGTCCATGATTATCCAGAATGTCAGTCTTCTTTGGCTCAGCTTAAAAGGAGCTCAGATGGCAGTACAGTAGCTAGACGTTTTGAGGCTTATCTGAATGGTATGGAATTAGCTAATGGATACGTTGAGCTAAATGACGCAAATGAACAGAGTGCTCGTTTTTCTTCCGACGCCTCTCTTCGTGAGGCGTTAGGTAAGAAAATTATGCCTACCGATGATAATCTTTTGGAAGCTATAAGGTTTGGATTACCTTTTTGTTCGGGGGTAGCTATTGGGGTGGATAGGCTATTAATGCAGCTGTTGAATCTTGATCAAATCTCGCGTGTGATGGCATTTGGGCAGCATAGGCCATGAGTAGTCAGTCAATTAAAAACCTGCCCCCTGCTATTTTTCTTATGGGGCCGACAGCTTCAGGCAAAACTGATTTAGCGGTAGCACTGCAAAAATATCTGCCTGTTGAGCTCATAAGTGTTGATTCATCTCAAGTATACAGGGGTATGGATATTGGTTCGGCAAAGCCAGATCGAAATTTATTGGAAAAAGCATCACATCGGTTAATAGATATTCGAGACCCTTCCGAAGTGTATTCTGCAGCTAATTTTGCGCAAGATGCTCGAAATGAAATGAAAGATATTTCTAAGCAAGGGAACATACCATTGTTAGTG